>JBGTJW010000659.1:0-4700 GCA_041744955.1 Stenomitos sp.
TGGCTGATCGGTCAGGCTCTTATACGCATAGGTGAGTAGTTGCGGTAAGCCCACATTCACGGCAAACGAGCTATTCTTTGCCTCGACAATCAGTACCCAAAACGGCTGACCACCAAATTCGGCTTCACGATTAATTGCCAGCACATCCAGTCGTCCAGTAATCTGAACATCTTCATCTGTGACAACAATTCGCTCAATGGCTTCTTCCAGGTGAAGCTCCACCGGAAACCGATAGAAACCTGCTAATCGCAGCAGCGGAAAGAGGGTCAGCACTTTGATCAACCCTTCTGACACTTTCACAGGAATTAGATACGCCTCAAAATCTTTGGCAATTTGAGCGAGTTCCTGCTGTTCATAATCCGTCAGCGGCTCAAGAGACAAAAAATCGGTATATGCGCCCATCGGCTGCTTCTGGAAACCCAGCAGGCGATAGACATCTTTGAGTGAAAGATTCTTGGTGTTTAGAGTGGTGGTCATGTTGGACACGCTCTCAAGCAATGCAGGTGTGTCTAGCTTATCAAATGGCTGTTGGCTCGATTAGAGGAACTGTTGCCGCGATCGCGTCCACTATAAAAGTAGGGACGATCGCATTTGAAACAGGAGCGATTCCGTTAGAACGCTGCGCGAACGCACTTGAAATAGGAACGATCGTGTTTGAGCGTTGGGCGATCGCACTTCAAAGAGCAATCACCTAATCTGTTGGCTTCGTCGGTAGGGACGTTACATATAACGTCCCTACCGAGACATCAAGAACTCGTCCCAGTGCTGACGTTTGCGGGCATCGGTGGCTGGCAGTACGTTCAAACTCTGCCTACGAAGGACGTGGTTATTCTGGTCGCAGACTTTGAAGATTCCGACCCGCAGAGCTACCGCGTGACAGAGAGCATTCGCAAGAATTTGGATAATGCTACGGAGTCATACGCGGATACAAAGGTAAAACTGCTGGGCAAGGTCATCAAAGATATAGCAGTTGAAGAGAGAGTTAGGGAAAATTAGGGTTCCCAGTTCTGCTTCTGGTCAGGGTTCTACTTAATCCTTTAGCCTTGTGATACATACCTGAGAAGAATGGACGCGAGGTTGATCGTGAAGAAGGGAAACACTGGAAAGCCGCTTCTTTTGAGCAAGGGCTTCTATTCATCCTTCATCCCTCATCCTTTTGCCATACCAGCAAGCTAAGGCGACAGGGGCATCTACCTATGATCCTCTCAAATCAAACGTGTCGCAGCCCCATGTCTAACTTTTGTTCGACTGCGCTCAAGTAGGCTTCTGCTGTGTCAGCCGCACTACCGCTAAAGCGAATGCGACCCCGATCGAGCCAAATTGCGCGATCGCACGTACGATGAATATCTTCCATGCTGTGCGAAACCAGCAGCACAGTGGCGCTATTATCCCATAGCTGCTCCATCCGCTGCTTACACTTTTGCTTAAAGCTCTCGTCACCGACTGACAGCACTTCATCCAGAATCAAAATGTCAGGCTGGACATCCGTGGCGATCGCGAAACCCAACCGTGCGGTCATCCCCGAAGAGAGCGCCTTAACGGGGACAGCAGCATAATCCTCCAACTCCGCAAACTCCAGAATGGAAGCGGCTCTATCCAGCATCTCGCTACGCTTAAAGCCCAGCAGCACACCGTAGAGGACAATGTTTGACATCACGGTTAGCTCAGAATCGAAGCCTGCACCCAGTTCAATCAACGGTGCAATGTTTCCTCTCACACGTAAGGAACCGCGCGTCGGCTGCAAAATCCCTGATATGAGCTTGAGCAGCGTTGATTTACCCGAGCCATTGGCACCAATAATGCCAATTTTTTCACCAGCCGTGACAGACAGATCAATGTGATCTAACACGAGCTTGCGGGCAGGCTTGCGATACTTGCCTTCCACAAACGAGAGCAACGTCTTCTTCAAGTCATACGAAAACTCTTCTTGAGTGCGTCGTGACAGTGATACCTGATCGAGGCGAATTACTTCCATTTAAAGTAAGTCCATAAACTGCGATCGCCAGGAGCGGAAACAACTCCATCCCAGCCCAAAAATAATCAAGCCACCCAGCAGCGCACGCACCAGCATACTCATGTCTGGCGGTTCACCTGACAGCACAATTTGACGGGTACTTTCAATAATGGGAAAGAGCGGATTCAGGTCTAAAAAGGGTCTTACTTGGGGTGGCACAATGGAGGCTGGGTAAAATACCGGGCTACTAATCCACAGCACAAAGACAATCAACTCGTAAAAGTAAGGTAAGTCTCGAAAGAAGACAAACAAGCCTGCGACGAGAAAACTAGCGCCTAAACAAACCAATGTGAGTGCCAGAAACGGTAGGGGAAAAATTGCCAGATTAATCAAACTTTTAGTCACGATCGTCCCGATTAAATCTGGCAGTGGCAATGGCGTGGTCATGTTTTGTAGCACATGATGCCGGACATTGATCACCGTAAAGATTGCCAGAAAGGGCAAAGGACCCACGATAAACTGGAAGATGTTTGCCACATTCACCGAGACTGGAAAAACGCTGACGGGCAGACGGATTTTATTCAGCAAGGCTCCGTTGCCTACCACACTCGTGAGCGCTTGCGCCGTAGCTGCCGAAAAGAAGTTAATAATGGTTAGCCCTGTAAAAGCTGCCAGCGCATACCTGATCAGCGAACCGTGATACACCTCTGCAAAAATGCCACCAAAAATCGCTGTATACAGTCCAGTCATGGTCAGTGGATTTAGCAGCGACCAGAAGATGCCCAGGATTGAACCGCGATAGCGAGCGCTCAGGTTCCGTTCAACCAGGACACGCAGCAATTCCCAGTAGCGCTGTGACTCGGAACGAGAGAAGTTTTTCCGAAGTGAGATTGCCATGCTTGGATCAAACCGAACTAAATTCTGGTTGTAATTGCTGATCTAAAATCCCTGTATTTGGTGCCAATGTCAACCCTGTGACAGATCAGAAGGGCTAGAAGCTTCGTTAGCAGTGAGAGAAAAGAGATTTTGACGATCGCCCATCCTCACTCTACCTAGACGCTGCAACAAGCTTCTGGTTCCCTTACCGGCACGCTTCAGGCACCGAAGCAAGGCTCATTGAGCAAAACCCAGTGCGGCTAAAGTTTGTTGCATTGCCTGCTGCTGCTCCAAATCATACCCCCAGCGCTCCAAGAACGCTTGATAGTCTCCGGTTTTTGTGGCGATCGCCCCTAGCAAGCTCTGGGCTTCTGCCTGCACCTGGGGTAACTGGAGTGCTTGTATGAGTTGCGTTGTGCGCGATCGTACTCGTTCTGATCCTTGCACCAGGTTCTCATCCTGGTTATGGCGGTGCGTGATTGCCATTGCTGTAGACATCGCCAGGTTTTTGATCAACAGCGGTGCAACGATCGCGGGTGCTGTTTGCAGCGCTGCAATGATCGTCGGCGTTGGGTGATCGGCTAGTGGGCGATCGTCGCTCAAGTACGTCACAAAAAAGCCTCGTGCCCCGTTCTCACTGCGAACTAATCCACGCACCGTTGCCTCAAAAGCATCAGCGTTGCCTTGCTCAAGGTCATTTAGGAGCGCCTGAGTGACGGCGATCGCCTCTGCAAAACTGATGTCATCAGACGTGAAACGAGGCTCAACTGCCATGTTCTAAAGTTCTCTCGGTATGATGAACACAAGTATTCAGCTATCAGCCGAAACACCAGGACGATAAGCTGAAAGAGCTAACTGTGTCAAAGCTGACTGCTAATCGCTTCTCCAAAGTATGGCAATAATTTCCTCCAAACAACCGACTCCCGATGCCGATGGTCAAGAGCGTGGCGATGTGTTGCCTCTGGAGACTGCTAACGGTGGGAGCAAGGAGCCACCCGCAAAAACCAGGAAGCGAAAGGAGCAGCAGTTGCCTCTGGAGATTGCCAAAGAGGCTACTGGTAAAGATGCTACTGGCAATGCTCCTGGTAATGACGTGACTGGCACGGACGACAGCAACCTTAAACCAGCGCGGTCTGCTTCTTTATTGCAACCCAATTCACAACCAGAGGAGCGTGGCAAACAGGAAGAGCGCCTTCGCCCTCAGCGCCTTGCAGAATACGTTGGGCAAAAAGACCTGAAAGAAATTCTGGATATTGCCATTCGCGCTGCCAAAGCTCGACATGAAACCCTGGATCACTTGCTGCTCTACGGTCCGCCCGGATTGGGTAAAACAACGATGTCGCTAATTTTGGCAACCGAGATGGGAGTCAATTGCAAAATTACCAGTGCGCCAGCGCTCGAACGTCCCAAAGATATTGTGGGACTGCTGGTAAACTTGCAGCCGGGTGATGTGCTTTTTATTGACGAAATCCACCGTCTCAATAAAGTGAGCGAAGAGCTTTTGTATCCGGCAATGGAAGATTTTCGGGTTGATTTGACGATCGGTCAAGGCTCCAGTGCCCGTACACGATCGCTCAAATTGCAGCCGTTTACTTTGGTTGGTGCAACAACCCGGGTCGGTGCGCTCACATCGCCCTTACGCGATCGCTTTGGGCTGATTCAGCGGTTACGCTTTTACGAACTGGATGAACTGACGCAAATTGTGCTGCGAACGGCAAAACTGCTTGCTACCGCTGTTACAGCCGAAGGCGCGACGGAAATTGCCCGTCGTGCCCGTGGTACACCCCGCGTTGCCAATCGTCTGCTCAAACGAGTGCGTGACTATGTGCAGGTGAAAGAGATGGGCACGATCGACCAGCCGGTCGCCGCC
>JBGTJW010000660.1:0-2989 GCA_041744955.1 Stenomitos sp.
AGCATTAAATTTAATGCAGATTTAGTGCACAACCCGTTATGCTAAACCTCACCCGCGACATCAACTCCCTCTCTAACTTCAAGCGTGATACCTCTCGGTTCATTGACCAGATGAAAGAAACCGGAAACCCGGTCGTGCTTACAGTCAACGGTAAAGCAGAGTTAATTGTGCAGGATACCGAATCCTATCAAAAGCTGCTGGATCGACTAGATCGATTAGAGGCGATCGCAGGCATCAAAAAGGGACTAGAGGATATCGCAGCAGGACGTACGCAGTCTCTTGATGAACTCGCCCAGGAGATGCGGCAAGAGTATGGCATTTCAGGTTAAGGTTACAGACGCAGCTAAAGTCCAAATTCGTAACGCTTATCACTGGCACAAAAGGAACCTGCCCTTGCTGGCAGATTCTTGGCTAGATGGGTTGCTCAAGGCATTAGATACTCTGAAGCAGTTTCCAAATCGCTGTCCTGCTGCACCGGAAAATGACGAGTTTCGAGAAGAAGTCCGTCAGCTTCTCTACGGGAAGCAAAGAAATGCTTATCGCATTCTCTTCACAGTGCAAGAGAATATAGTGTATGTGTTACACGTTCGTCACCATGCTGAAGCAAGGCTAACGACAGAAGATATTTGAAGATGCTTATAGAGAAGAATTCAGAGATGAGAAATAATTTGCAGTGAGGCTTTAAACCAGTTAAGCGCCCCCTTTTTTATTTCTCCTTTTGCAGAATTTCCTCGATCAAACCAATAACCTCTGGTAGCCGCTCAGTTAGTTCCTTTTCAGTAGTTGATTGAGGCTGAGTTTGTTGCCACTGGTTTAGCTTAGAAAGAGCTTGCTTCAAAAGTACGACACGTGTCGTACTTTTATCTGGCTCTTTCTTGTCATTTTCATCACTCAGATAACGCTGCACAGTTCTTAGGTGTTTACCCACCACAACAGCTAATGCAGGCATTAAAGCTTTTTGCTCCTTCTTCGGCCTCCCTTTCACCTCTCCATAGCCAACAGCACGAAGACGTTCTGCGATCGCCTTCACTTCATTAGGGGTATAGTCTCGACGCTGTTCATTCTCAGCAACCTCAATTTGAAGTGCTAATTCTGGTTCCTCTTCAGCATCAAAAGATAACGTTCTAATAGGAACCTGATCCCCAGGGAATTGGGCTTGATACTTTTCTAATTGCTTCTCCTTCAACAGACTAATAGCTGCAAGGCGATGTCCCCCTGCAAGTAAGCGCCCTTTCTTATCTGTTACCAGAGGTTCAATCAAGCCCAATACAGAGATCGACTCCATCAATGCTTCAACGTGTGCCGTGTTTAATGGTCGGGTGTCTTCCTGACGAAGCTGGATTTGCCCTAGAAGCAGAGAGCTATCTTGAGACTTGAGTTGGGATGGCTGCCCCTGTTTAGACTTGGCAGCAGCAATAATTTTATCTAAATTGGTCATTTCTTTGCTGCCTTCAAGATCTCCTTACCCACAGCCTCATAATCTGACCAGGCATCAGCAGCTTTAGGGTCCTTTACATGAGACACAGGCACTCCCATATTTTCAGCTTTCAAGTAAACTGTGAATCGCCGAATCATTGTTTTGAAAGCAGGTAATTCAAATTTGCTTAAAGCCATCTGCGCCTTCTCTCCCTCTTTACTAGGTTTTGGAGGTACAGCAGTCAGTAAAATTTTGTAGCAATCAGTTGGCAGTGCTGTCAATGTTCCAATCGTCGCCTCCAAAGAGAATGTTGTTGGGGTACAGGGAATAACCAACAGGTCAGAAGTTTCAGCTAGAGCAGTTAACTCATCGTCTGTAGGTCGTGCAGCAGTATCAATCACCAGGTAGTCGTAGTCATCAGGGATTGACTCCCCATCACAAACAATAAATGGCACAGTATCGCCACCCCTTTCCGCCCAGTTTATTACACTGCGGTTTAAGTCTCCGTCAGCTAGTACGGTTTTGCCTCGTTTAGCTGCTAAAAAAGCAGCAATATGAATTGCGGTGGTACTCTTACCAACTCCACCCTTAAAACTTGCGACTGTAACAATCATGTAAAGCGACTTTAACTTTCGCGCATCATCGTAATTTTATACGGATGCGATGCAAGTAAAACAAATAGATAACAGCGACTAATACAGCGAAATCAGGTTGACAGTTTTGCAGTCGGCAACATCACAGCTTCTCATCCACTTCGCTCCGTCCCAAGCTCAGTGACATTTCCCTCAATCTCAAAATATCAACTGCATTTTGAATAAACGATAGCTAGGGAGGCAGGTTCACATTGTTGTAAGAGTGGGCTTTGGCTCTACTTTTGAACCGATGTAGCGATAGTAAGTGGGACGGCTAATGCCCAGATGCTCACAAATCGAAGTCACCGTTCGATTTGGGTCCACTGCCAGCGATCGCCCAATGGCAATTTGCTCCGGCGTTAACTTGTGCCGTCGTCCGCCCTTGCGCCCTCTCGCTCTCGCTGCTTGCAACCCTGCCTGAGTCCGCTCCCGAATCAAATTGCGCTCAAACTCAGCCAGTGCCCCAAACACATGAAAGATTAACTTGCCCCCGCTGGTTGTGGTGTCAATACTTTCTTGCAGCGAGCGAAACCCAATTTGCCGTTGCTCCAAATCCTCCACCAAAGCAATCAGGTCCTTGAGCGATCGCCCTAAGCGATCCAGTCGCCAAACGACCAGTGTATCTCCAGGGCGAACATAGGCAAGCGCTTGTTGCAACCCTGGGCGATCGGCTTTCACCCCACTCATTTTATCTGAGAAGATTTTGTCACATCCAGCCGTTTGCAGCGCATCGTGTTGCAACGCCAGATTCTGGTCATCCGTTGAGACTCGCTCGTAGCCAATTAACATCGCCTTGGAAAAGTTGCAACCCCACAACTGTATCAAAACTCATCGCGCCTAATGCACTTTGATACATAGATTCATTGACGACTTGTTTTACAGAGTTTAAGGTCGAAACACCAAATTACCATCGCGGCTGCTCAGTGTAAATTAAACGGTC
>JBGTJW010000661.1:0-5517 GCA_041744955.1 Stenomitos sp.
AAAAGGTGTTGCATTTGTATGGGCATATTGCTTTCTGCTGCTAGAAAAGCTGCATTTAAGGCAATATTGCGGATATTACCACCAGAAACATTGAGTCTTGCTAACTTCTGGTAAGACAGGTTTTGAATGGGTGTTGACTTCGGAAAAACGCGCTGCCAGATTTCTGCGCGTTGAGTTGCCTCAGGAAAGGTAAAATGTACTACAAAGCGTAAGCGCCGGAGAAAGGCTTGATCGAGCGAATTTTTCAAGTTAGTTGTTAAGATTGCTAAGCCGCGATAGGCTTCCATCCGTTGCAAGAGGTAAGCGACTTCCATATTGGCATAGCGATCGTGAGAATCTTTTACTTCGCTACGTTTACCAAAGAGGGCATCTGCCTCATCAAAGAGCAGAATGGCTCCTCCCATTTCGGCGGCATCAAAAATGCGTCGCAGGTTTTTCTCGGTTTCGCCAATGTATTTGCTTACTACCGAACTTAAGTCAACGCGGTAGAGGTCGAGGTGCAGTTCGTTTGCTAACACTTCGGCAGCAAGTGTTTTTCCGGTGCCGCTACCGCCTGCAAAGAGCGCACTAATACCTAAACCTCGTTGTCCTTTGTTAGCAAAACCCCATTGTTCGTAAACCTTTGCCCGTTGTCTCACTTGCGTGGCAACGGTTTGAAGGATTTGCTTTTCCTTCTCAGGTAAGACTAGATCATCCCAATCGACCTGGCTTCGTATCGGTTGCGCCAGTTCTTCCATCTGGGGACGGGCATAACTCAAGCAAGCCTTCCATAAGCGTTCTGCTAGAGAGTGCTCTGATGGGGGTGGTGGCGATTGCGATCGCGAAGACAAGGGAAACTCTAACGAAACGCTGGCTGGCTGCGGTACGCACTGATCACACACCATCTGAATCACCAAAGGCGACAAGCTAAAATGGCTAACCAATTTATCAATTTGCGGGATGATTTGGGATGGTTCTGCTCCATGACGCACGCCCTTCTCCTGCTCTAATGCTGCTTCCAGGCTTTGTAGCCAGATCTGCCGCTGTTCGGTAGTGGTGGGTTGAGTCACCTCAAAGCTGAAGACGGGTCGCTGCCGCGCTGAACGACGATCGCGGCTGAACACAAACATTGATTTGTGGCAGGTTTCCATCAAACGAGCGATCGCACCGATTTGGGGATGGGCAGCATGGTTCCCCTCAACACTTGCCTGCATACCATCACAGTCAAGCAGCAACAAACTGTTGGTTAACAGGGCTTCTCGCTCCAGGAGCGTTTGTATGAGATGGAGTTGATTTAAGTCGGTTGGCAAGCTGTCAGCCGACAAATTGAGCAAGCCGCAGCCCATCTCGGCACAGACGACGGTCGCGATCGCTCGTTTCGTGGCGCTGTCGTAACCGCAAAGTTGCACAAGAGAAGGAGCCTGGGCTGATTGCAAGAGGGTTAGCACCTCTACCACAAGCTGCTGTTGCGACTGCGGCAACGTAGGCGTTGAAGCGGTGGGTAGGGCTGTAACCAGACCAATTAGCTGTGGCTCAAGCTGTGTATCACCGAGAAGAAAGTGCAAAATGCGCTCATTAAGCCGTAAAGGACTATGAGTGAGCGTGGAGGCAGTACCAAGCTCGATTAAATGCCAGTGCCGCAGGGGAGACTCCGGAGTGAGGGCGCTCCAGTGTCCCTGAGGCAAATGAGTGAGGGCAAGACTAAACGTGGGGCTGGCACGTTGTGGATCATCAGAACTGCTTGCCAGTAGCCTTGCTAAGTCGCTTTGCAGTTCCATCCCTGCACACAGCAGGACGATCGCCCGCTCAAAACTGGACAACCGAAACATCTGACAGAGTTGATCAATGGCAGCAGGCGGCTGGATCGTTTCTGGGAGGGTAACAGACGTATTTGGCGCTTGTAGATAGGAGGCAACTTGGGCGATCGCTGCCAGCAGATACTGCTCATTGAGTCTTGCCCAATCAGACGTGTACTGCGCTGCCAAGACCTGATTTAACGCTGCTCGATCGTTCATTGCTACCAATTTTGCTTGCAGTTTGCCGACACCCTGACGTGCTTTCAGCAGGGGAAGAAGACGCATTCAATGTCTAGCCGTAGCCATACTGGTGAGGACGGGGTGCAGGGGTAGAACCCCTGGGTGGAGGCGAAAGCCCCTACACCCCCTGTGATCCCCATGTCCTAAGCTCTGTGGCGATAGCCCTACTAACTTAGGCAAGCGTCACCCTCGGTCCGACATACCACTCATACGTCGGACTGTCAGGATTATCGTCTACTTGCAATTGGCTTTCAGCGCCATCGATCATCAGTCGCACCAGATAGTCTCCTGGTTTAACCGCCTGAAAGGGAATGGTCACTGACGTGCTATCCTCTTCCGCTTTGGGTGCATCAAACAAATAGGATACGGGACGCTCCACATTCCATTCGTTGAGTACCATCACAACCCGCTGTTTCGCTCCAATCATTAAATTCGTTTGCAGTTGCAATTGCCCCGATCGCGTATCCTCCTCTTCTTCTTGCTCTGCTATAAGCTGCACCTGTAGCAAGTGTGGGCGCAACACAAAAGGAGCCGCATTTGATTCTTTACCCCGTCTGCGAGAAGCATCGCTTGATGGGGAAGAATGAACGACTTGCAGACTTTGGATTCCGGCTCTTAACGCTGTAGACGGCACTTGCGACAACGGTAGTAGAATTTGATGGGCGCGAATGTCTGTCGGTGTGATTTCGACTCCACAGAGGCGGACTTGAGTGCCCCAGTCTCCCTTCAATTGTTTACCGACAATCACCAGCGTACTGTCTGCCACAATCGGGTCGGCAATACCCCCTTCTGCTACCACCTGCTCGACCTGAGGCTGGTTGAAGAATGGCGAAAGCCCACTGGTACGGCGATCGCGAATGGGCAATCCCCTCATCGGTGCCTCGTCTCCTTCTAGCAGCACTACCAGCACCTTGTAGGCAACCGAAAGCAGATAGGGAGCCTGAAAAAACACCGACCACGCTTTCGATAGGTCTTCTAAATTGAGATCGAGCGGCACAATGCTAATCTGCTGCACCTGCTCTGCCAGATTGGACTCTTGCAAAAACGGCAAGGTCAGATCGCGGCAGGCTGCCTGAATCGTCTCCTGGTCGATGACGCGTTTATCATGCAGCGTTCGCATCACACTGCCCAACAAGCGTTGCGGCTCTAAATCTGCCTCGTTGCCATAAAAGCTGAACATATAGTACAGATCCAGCGCCGCTTGTCGTTTGGTTGGCAGCCCCCGCGATCGCAGGGGAGCCGCATCCATATTGTTGAGCGCTGGATTGGTAATCACCTGATAGAGAAACAGGTTGACCCCGGACTCAGGCGTGCCGTTGCCAATCTCGTTGGGGCGTACGGTGGTAATTCGTGCGCCCTCAATATCAGTTTGTACTGCTGCTTGAAGTGTTCGCTGGAGCGTTGCCGTAACGGTTGCTACGGCGAGATAGTTTGCCATCAAGACTCCAAAGCTTTATGGGAGTACTTTCAACTGTAGGCAGCGGCTCAGATTGAGGGTATTTGACGAAAGTTAGGGATTGGGGGAGAGTGTCAAGAATTTTGTGTAAGGCTTTGACTAAAACTGAGGAAAGCGGTCGGGGAATTCAATGGCAAAACGCATTAAAGCTGCTTTCCAGTCGCGGATGGGCATGGTCCATTTCTTGGCAATATTGTTGAGTGCCAGGTAAAGCAGTTTGTAGACTGATTCTTCACTGGGGAAACAGCCTTTTGTCTTGAGCACTTTGCGTAAAGAGCGGTTGAGCGATTCAATGGCACTGGTGGTGTAGATCACTTTGCGGATGTCGGGTGGGTAGTCAAAGAAGGGGATGATGTTGTCCCAGTGGCGTAACCACATCTGAGAAAGCGTGGGATAGAGTTGATCCCACTTTTCGGCAAAGTTTTCCAATGCGACTTCAGCGGCTTGTACCGTGGCAGCTTGATAAATCGGTTTGAGGTCAGCGAGGACTTCGGCTTGGGTGCCCCAGGGCACAGAGCGCAAAGAATTGCGAATCAGATGCACGATGCACAACTGCACTCGGGTTTTGGGAAAGACTGCCTTCATTGCTTCTGGAAACCCTTTGAGTCCATCTACGCAAGCAATGAAGAGGTCTTCCATGCCGCGATTCTTTAAGTCTGTCAGCACCTTGAGCCAGAACTTTGCCCCTCGTTGGCAGACATCCAAAGCCCTAAGACTTCTTTGATCCCATTGAGGGTGACGCCCAGAACCACGTCAACCGCATGGCTTGTCACCGACCGTCTTCGCGCACATGCACGTGAATGGCATTGAGGTAAACAATCGGATACAGCTTGGCAAGGGGACGGTTCTGCCATTGCCGCACCTCGTCACTGACCCCAGCAGTGATTTGGCTAATCAAAGTAGGAGAACTCTACGGGGTCGAGTTCCTCGAGTTGGGATTGAATATCACGGGTACTCAGTCCTCTGGCATACATTGCCAGGATCCTGTCATCTAACCCACTCAACCGTCGCTCACCCTTGGGAACCAGAATCGGTTCAAAGGTGCCATTGCGGTCTCGTGGAATCTCTAGAGCAAGCTCTTCACATTCGGCTTTCACCGTTTTGGCGGAGTATCCGTTGCGGCTGTTACGTCGCTGGCTGGGATTGTCCGATTCGGGCGGCGAAGGTTCGGCGACGTTTTGCAGATGATGGCTCAACTCTGCTTGCAGTGCACGCTCCACTACTCGTTTGGTTAATTGTTTGAGTAGTCCTTGCTCACCCAGAATCTGTTTTGGGCTGGAGTAGTCAGCAAGCAGTTCATCCAGGAGTTGGTCTACTTTATCTTCAGGGCGACGACGGCGAGGCATAGGCGGTCTCCTTAAAATTTGAGTTCATTTTGACCGCTTACACAAAATAATTTACAGTCTCGTAAAAATGGCTGAAAGCATCACAACGGATATGTTGTAGCCGCCAGTGGGCAAAACCGCCTAAAAGCTTGCTAGAACGAAGCTTCACGTTTCTTTAAGCCCATAAAGCAATATGTCTAATGCAGACCTTAATGGAGCGCGGACTTCTGGTGCTTTGCCATTCTTGAGTACCGCATGCCGCACTTTGTGTTTTGGCATCTTCCCTCCACCCAAAGCGAAGGAACTGGAAATGGCTGCTCGCATCCTGGGCATTTCATTAGCAGTTTGAGCTTGTGCCGATCGCACCTCGGACTCAATTTAGCCTGGTTGACTGACAAAACTATTCCACAGCAGGCTGATATAGCCGTAGCCATACTGGTGAGGACGGGGTGCAGGGGTAGAACCCTTGGCTGGGGGCGAAGCCCCCACACCCCCTTTGATCCCAATGTCCTAAGCTCTGCGGCGATAGCTATACGTTTGTATTTTGAATCGAGTAGGGGATATATTCCCCGCCGCTCTGCGGCGAAGCTTTGGGGCTTGCAATCCGAATCTGGGATTCGGGAGCAAATCTGCTTCTATACCCCGTCCGCTTGCGGCGGGGTTCTTGATTTCCAGTCGATACCGTCGTTTTTCATGCTGTTTTCGGGAGTCCATCGCTGGG
>JBGTJW010000662.1:0-8037 GCA_041744955.1 Stenomitos sp.
TATTGTAGATGAGGTTGCTAACAAATAAATTGCCGCCGAGTAAAATATTATTCGGTGAAGCTTAATTTAGTAAGCCTTAAAAGTAACCAGTCCGACTAAAACCTGTCAGCAAAAGATGGTGGCAGGAAGACATGACACAACTTGGCAGATGAGAAGCAATGGCGGTAAGACCTAAGCGACGTCACGCTCAGACGCTGTAGCCCACATGGTGATGAGACGCTCAATCACAGCTTGCTTACTGGCACTAATACCTTTAGGCATCAAGCTTTCTGTCAGCGCCCCAAGGTCAGAAGACTGAGCTAGAGCACGACCTTGCGTTGACTGTATCGTACTATGGTCTGAAGGGGTGGGTAGACGATCCAGGCTAACGGGTTGGCGATGTTCTGGTCGAAGCATAATGATAAAGAGGTTTAAGTTTCAAGCGGAGAGCCATTAACTCTCTCAGGACAAGTGATGGCAGGCATCAGCGTAAAGCTTGGGATTTTCCTTTCCTTCGGTCTGCGGATGACTTAAAGCAAGCTTTTACACGTCATCTCTTAACGAATCTTACCGCTTTCACGTTAGTAGTCAAGCAACGTAACTAGAAAAGAGTTTTCTAATCCTAAAGCTGCTTCTAGAGTAAGACGTTAGAAACGTGAAGTGTACTAGTGTTTGAGTCGTTACTTATAGTATGCCCTTCCTCTCCCGACGATAACATCACCCGACAGGTGATTAGTCGGCTATACAGAATCTTTATGCAGTAAAGTACCTGCAATCCTTCTGTCAATGAGGCTTTTATGGCGGATCCCTATCCAGCTACATAAGCTTTACATTAAGTGCGGACTGTAGCTTTGAATAGCCTTACGTTTCAGTTGAACGGTTGAGCAGGTGCTTTAAGGTGGCACGGCGCTTAGTCGTAGGTGGACGTTTCAAGTCGCGCAATCGTTGCTTTAGCTGAGTAAGGTTAGGGGCTTGACCCCCATAGCGCCAGCGAACATACGCCTGAGAAATGTCGTCGATCGCCGTTGACTGAGCCAGCGGTTGCACTGTCTGTGCCTGCCGCACATACTCCAGTGGGGTTTGAGCCGGACGCTTACGAAAGCCTTGAAGCGCTAGCCAATGCAACATCTGCTGATAGAGACTTTCCATAGGCGGTAGTTTTGCCAGCCAGCGACGGTAGCGCCAACTACACCAACCGCGCCATAAGAGCCAGCCTACAAAGCCCAGCGCGATCGCCAGCAGTAAACCTGCAAAAAGTCCAACCCAGCCTTGCGAAAGTAGCCCCATTAACCGTGTAAGAGCAATTGCGATCCAACCAGCGAGTGTGCCAAAAAACCGACTGAGCCAACTGGTAACGGGTGACGGTAGCCAACCTGCGACCCAGCGCCAGAACGATCGCAGGGCATTAAAGGTTTGGCTCTCCTCAATCGACGGTGGGATTAACTCATGACCCGGAATCGGGTCAAAAGCAAACCAACCATATTTAGGGAAATAGACCTCTGTAATGGAGTAAGCATCGGTATTACGAACGACGTACAAGCCTGTAAAGGGATTGAATTCTCCTGGTCCAAAACCCGCTACAAGCCTTGCTGGTATTCCGATCGATCGCAGCATGATCGTCAGCGCTGTCGAAAAATAGTCTGGGTAGCCGCCTTGATATTTAAACAAAAAGGCTTCCACCAGGTCTTCATCCGGTTCCAAAAACGGCAACTCAGGCTGAATCGTGTAGCGTTGCTTGACAACCTGAGCTAGAAAGAGCGCTTTTTCGTAGGCAGATGTAATCGGCTTCGGCGAGGTTGCGAGCAATGCTTGTGTGTGCTTTTGTACCCGTGCCAAAATTTTGGGCGGTACATCCAGATAGTCAGCCGTAATACTGGGTGGATAGTTCGGCGACGCTTCTCTAAGGCGGGTGCGATCGCGATACGGTACTTCCGAAATAACTGTATAGGTTAGACCTTGGCGCAGTTCTAGGGGCGATCGCAAGTTGCCATTCAGGTCGATCGCGACTTGCCGCGTCGGAAAATAAAGCTCTTTTGGCTGGGTTAGGGATGGCAGCAAATTCGGCAAATCTGAGACAGCCGTGTAGGTCTGCACGATTTCTTTCGTTTTGTTTAGTGTGATTGGTCGCGGCAAAAAGAACTGATACGACCATTCAGGGCGCGTGATTGTGACCGTCTTATCATTCTGAGAAATCTCCCAACCCTGCCCCAGATAGCGATCAAACGCCAGCACTCGCCAAAAGCCCTCTGCCTGAGAGCGTACCCGCAGCACGACTCTAGGCTTCAGCGCTCCCCGCAAGTTCTGGTTGATACGGCTACTAAAGCCATAGTAAAAATTCTCATCCAGTTTGCCCGGACCACTTCCTTGCCCCTGATCTGGAGTGCCACCGCCGCCTTTGCCATCGCCGGGGCGCACATAGCCAGGGTTAATAATGCGGCTGTTGTCTTGGAAATCTTGCTGAATCTGCGGACTGACCGGAAACGATCGCAGTTGGTAGCCCGGAAAACGGGGCAAAAAAGCAAAAACAGTTAACCCGACGACCAAAATCACCGACATGAAGCCCAGCCATCGTTTGGGAGATAGCCCTGCCCGTTGTAACGGTGACTGATAAAACTGGTTCGACAAACCCAACCGGGAACGGTAGTCCAGCACCAGCACTGGCAGAGCGATCGCCAAAAACAGCAGCAGCAGCAGCCCAAACGTCATCGTCTGGCTCAGCGTACAGGCAACGCTAATCAGGATTAACCCGATCACCATTGAGTAGCCTAAATCTTTACGGCGTGGAAGGTCAAAGCTGTGCAACACCTGAAGCTGCACCAGTAGTTCTGCTAAAACCAACCGCGTATCATTCAGTTCGGCTCGTAACCCTACAAAAAAGGCTGCCATTGCCAGCAGCATGCCGATCGCAATACAGAACTTGATCGCGATATTACGCTTGTGCCGCTGTCGCCAGCTCCAGAATGATCCTGTAAGGCTTAAGGGGATCGCCCAGACACTCATGCTAGTTGATGCCGCTACATCGGTTGCGGCGATCCCCGCTAGCACCATCACCTGTACCAGCATCCGTAATAAAAGCGACTCTTCAACTTCCGGCGGTAGGGTTTGCAGTCGCCGTCTAAAGCGGGCTGCGATCGTTCCTACCCTTGCACCCTCAGAAACACCAGCCCCAGAATGACTAAACATCAGCAGGTAAAAAGATCATGCGGTTTGCTAGCTGCAATGACGACCACGTTAAACTCGCTTCCCTGATCCAAAACCGTTATGTAGAGAAATGCCTGAGCAACAGAAATCACTCTCTGAACCTCCCCTCTGCCGCCAGTGAGGATGTCCAATCTACTCTTAACGTTTAACGTACGATCGTCATGCAGCTAGATCCATCATACCCATGACTTGAAAAGGCTAACTGATGCACTAAAGTGATCACCCTGACGTTCATCAAGTTCATCCACAGCTAGTCGGTAATACGGACGGCAAAAACTAACGGCTTTTGTTCAGGCAAGCAAACTTCCAACACGCCAGCCTGATGATGAGCAAGGTCAAATAGTTCCACACTTAAGACACCAGCCGTCGCCCGTTGAGCGCTTGCCTCTAAATGCTCACCCCGCAGTGTAAGCGTTCCACCACAGGGTAAAGTCCCTTGAATGCGTAGTTTCGCAGCCGTTGCATCAAAGCCGTAATCAACGTGTAAGCTTAAAGCCCCCAGCTCAGTAAGCCACTGGCGCTCTAAGGTTGGCTGCCTGAGAGAAACCGTCAGCGTTAGTGCTGCAATAATTTCCCGTGCGGCTAAGAGCGATAACACCATTTGCTGGGCTGGAACTGCTGACTCATAGTTGGTTGGGTAGTTGGCACCAGAGGGAGGCTGCATAGCACCCGAACGAGCAGGCGATGTCATCACCATCCCTGCAAGCTGATTGAGTGACTGAGACTGACCAGGAAACAAGTCCTCGACAGATTTCACCAGCTTTGCACCCTCTAAAAGAGAGGATTGAACGACATTTTGACAGCGCTCCAGCAATTGCCCCAAAAGTTTATCGGGTAAAGAAACAGGTAGATTTAGTGTTTTTAATTGATGAAGCCAAACTTGAGCCGGAATGCTCTGGTTCGCGACTGCGGGGGGCGCAGCAAGCACAGTCGAGTCTAGGAAACCAACGGTACTTTCAGTTTCGTAATCGTGAACTTCTGTTTCCCAGGGGAACAGCGGCAGGTTTTGTTGAATCTCGCTTTGTAACCGATGTTTCAACAGGGTATGAAAACGGTCTTGCACAGCAGGTGTCTCTCCAAGTTTTAGTAAGTTTTTCCGTTGAGAGGACGCATCGAATTTAAATTGGCTGGAATCTACAGAGGGTGCATCCTGCGAAATGAGTAAATCCGGCGCACTCATCGCTGAAGCGCCGCTTTGCCCATTGCTCTCATCAATAACTGGATTAGCCACCCCAGAGTCATCTGAAGTGGTAAAAAGAACCAGATCTTGAAGTAGCTCGAGCAAATTCCTCTGGAGAGCGTCCGAGTCATCATTCATGGCATATGTTCCTATTCATCGGAAGACGCACTTTGTCCGGACACTAAATAATTACGCATTTCCCAGGCTTGCTCAAGTAGCTTAAACCACTGCTTGCGAACTTGCGTTACAGTGCAGCCGATCGACTGCGCGATCGCCGCATCCGTTAGCTGCTTTCGCTTCAGTTGCAGCAACTCAGTTTGCTGCGGCTCAAGCTGTGCCTGAAACGTCTGCCACTGCTGCAACGTCAAACCAAGATTGCGCTCTAAGTCTACCTCCAACCATTGATGCACCAGTTCCCAGCGGTGCGAGAGTGCAAAGCGAATGAGATGATACTTAAAGCGTTGCTGCAAGTAATCCCGTTGACGGGGTGTCAGCCCTAAAATGACCTCAATTTCATTGGCAGGCAAATCTTGCAGGCGGAGCGCAAAGTAATCAGCACAATCAGTTTGCTTCCGTTCTTCCAGGTACGTCATTAATTCAGCTACCACAGCCTGACGCAAGCCATCCTCCGTCTGCTCTGGATCCTGAGCTACCATTTGCTCTCGCACTTGCTGCATGGAAGCGGCTGTCCATTGACTGTCGCCCTCATTAGAGCCACCATCAGCCGCACGTTCAATATCAACTAATGTTTCGATCGGCTGTTGTTGTGAGAAGGTTTGGGCACGCAGAATAATAAGCTGTTGATTGCGCCGTCCTGGTAGGGGAATGCGACGCTTACCATAGCGTTCAGCAAAAGCCATGTATTCTGCTAGCTGTAGCAGTGTCCGTGGCTGGTAGGTGACTGGTAGCTGAGTCTCCCGTCGGAACGCATTTAGCGCTTCCATATAAAAGCTTTGAAGAAAGTCTTCGATCAGCGTCAAACGTGCTTGGTAGCTTGATTGGGTCTGGGGTGGGGTAATGTAACGATACACGATCGCACTAAGCGTGCTGTGCAGTTCTACCCGACCGCGCTTCGAGCCTAGCTTGTAGTAATGCAAGCATTGCTGAAGGCGGTGTCGTGCCAGTGCTGTTGCCCAAGTATCAATCTCGCCAGACGCTTGAATCCGTTTACTCTCAACACAAATGCGAGCGACTTCTTTTGCCAGTCGATCGGACACATCTAAGCAATTTTGCTCAGACGCATTAGTTGACAGCTTTAGCTCATCAAGCAGCAGTTGAAAAATTGCCTCCACGCTTTGGCAGATATCCCCCACGATACTTACATACCCAACGATAACTGGAATTAATTGAACTAATTGTGACCACAATACGATGGCAACGTCTAGATCAAAGCAGGGAAGCTTTACAGCCCATTCATTTAACCAAGAGTTTACTTTCTAAAATGAATATCGACCAACAAATTCAGGAACTCATTAACGATGCTCCTCAAGACGGTAATACGCCTGCCTTGGTTACAGCTATTGCCCCTGTGCTGAAATCTTTAGCGTCACAGTTGCGCCATGCACAGTACTACATTGTGCAGACGTTAGATCAAGACTGGGCAATCACAACTTTACAAAACCAGGCACAAGTAGCACTAGAGAAAAATGTAATTTACGCCTTCTCTAGCTTAAAGGATGTCTCAAACAGCCCTTACCCAATGCACGATCCGCAGATGATAGCGCTACCGATACCTGTCACACATATTCTTTTTCAGATGCTAGCCATGGAGATTATCCATAGCATTATTTTCTTTGATACACCCGGCAACACCGTGACAGGGACTGAAATTCAGCGCGAGCATATGAGTGAACTCATTGAGTCTCACTTGGCGCACACTCCGGTTAAGCCTGACTCAACATTGCCACCCAATATCGCTTAAGCCCCATAACGCTGCATTTTAGTTTTGTCTCAGGCTTTAGGCGGAACGCTGCGCTTCCAACGTTGAACTTTTAGACCAAAATTGAACTTCTAGATCAAAGTGCTAGCTGCTCAGTCCTAAAAGTCCTCTTCAACGACTAAGGCACCAAAAGCACAGCCTACAGCAGGTTTGAGTGCGCTTACGTCTGCTCATAACACACTGTGTTAACACCAAGTGACTGTAACCAAATGTAAAGATATTGCCGTCATGACGGCATGGTGTCTTGACAGCGAGCTGTTCAGTCGATATTCTTCATTACATACCCGGGTACACAACTGAGAGTTCTATGCAAGACAAGCAGAAAGTTACGTTATATCTCCCGCCAGAGCTGCACCGTCAAATCAAGATTCGGGCAGCACTTGATTCTGAGACAATGACGGATATCGCCCAACGTGCGATCGCATTCTACTTGTCTCATAGTGATCTTGTTGACGGTTATGAGGGCACAGCGCACGGAAAGGCTTATCAGATTTATACGTGCAACGAATGTTCTTCTCCTTCGATTTTGAAGGACGGTGAATTAGTTTCTCTGCGTACCCAAGTCGGTGCTTTAGTTGAGGAAAAGCTTCCATTGCGGGTTCAGAGTACTAGCCCTGTTAGCTCTGAAGCTCAAGGTGAAGGAAGCTTGGTTCCCTGCTAGCTCTAAGTGGGTGTTTTAGTGGAAAGCTTTCGTTCTGAATATTGCCCCTACATAGGCTTTAAAGTCAGTCAGATTGTAAAGGCTTCTTTGATCTAGGCGGTTGCACTGTCTCTCATGGGTCGATGCTATGCAGGAAGAACTCAGTATTCTGATACAAGCTCAGTATCCTCTCATCTACATGGTGACATCAGAGGAAGAGCGAGCTGAACAGACAATTGCTACTATTGCTCATCAAACGAAGCGTCGAGTGTTTCTCTGGACCGTCACTCATGGCGTTATTGAGTATGGTCAGCCTCGCAATACTACTCAGCATAATACGGTCTCTCCAGAAGCTGCGATTGAGTGGGTGGTTCGGCAGAAGGAGCCAAGTATTTTTGTCTTCAAAGATTTGCACCCGTTTTACTCGGCTCCGGTTATACGATGGTTAAGGGACGCGATCGCCAGCTTCAAGGGCACTGAGAAAAAAGGCACTGAAAAAGCCATCATTCTGATGTCACCAGTTCAAGAGATTCCCATTGAGCTAGAAAAGGAAGTGGCGGTTTTAGATTTCCCGATGCCGAACATGGGAGAGCTTAACCACGTTCTTTCGCAGCAGCTTGAGCAAGTTCGTACCAGACGCATTACGACTGAAGCGCGTGAGAAGTTGTTGAAAGCAGCCTTAGGGCTGACGCGCGATGAAGCAGAAAAGGTTTATCGTAAAGCTCAGGTCACGGCTGGTCGCTTGACAGAGGAAGAAGTTGATATTGTTCTTTCTGAGAAAAAGCAGCTAATTCGACGCAACGGTATTCTGGAGTACGTTGAAGAAGATGAGACGATAGATTCCGTTGGTGGGTTAGAAGAGCTTAAGCGTTGGTTGAAGCAGCGCTCTAATGCTTTTACCGAACGTGCTAGAGAGTATGGCTTACCGCAGCCAAAAGGGATGCTCATTCTAGGTGTACCGGGCTGCGGCAAATCATTGATTGCCAAAACTACTTCCCGCCTCTGGGGTTTGCCATTGCTACGCCTTGACATGGGGCGTGTCTACGATGGCTCTATGGTGGGTCGATCGGAAGCGAATCTGCGCGGTGCTTTGAAGAT
>JBGTJW010000663.1:0-9789 GCA_041744955.1 Stenomitos sp.
CACTGGGGACAATGCATAGGACATTCTGGTTAACAGCCTGCACATCTAGTTTACAGGATTATCATTACTATGCGGCACTACCTTAATCCCTATGGCAAGTACCGTTTTGATATTGCTCAGAATCAGAGTAGGCAGGGGTTGCGTCCACTGCGACAACTACAGCGGCAAAACTCAAGGCTACACTTCCTTTGCAGCAAGGAATTTAGCCTTAGCGTTGTTTTTGTTCCGTTGCTACGTAAAGGCGAGGCTGGCTCAGGGTTAGAAACTGAAAACGGCTCGTAAAGTCCCTGTGATAATCGTGCCGTTCTCATTTCGATTCCCTGCATCGGTAACAACCTGAATCAGCGGCGTAACTTGAATTCTGTCATTGATTGGAAAGTTGTAAAACGCTTCAAAGTTAGTTTGAGTTGCATTTCCCGCAGCAGCCTCGATGAAAGGTTGACCAACGCCAAATCCGGCAAGTGCGCCGCGTACAAATAAATCTTGTAGCACTACTCCAGCGCTCCAATACTTCGGTTTAATATCTCCTAATGTCGTGTTGGGATAGCTGGCACTGCCATACCGCCCAAACAGTCCCAGGCGATCGCTCAGCGCGAGTTCAACATTTGCCCCAAACCCATCAAAGTTACTGCCGAATAACCTGCCGCCACTGTAAAGCAAACGAGCAGTAAACCATTGGATCGGGGTGTATTCCAACTCAATGATGCCTTGATAGGGGTCGCCAAACAAACCTCCCACCGCCCCGCCACCGCCAGTCGGAAATAGCCGAACGTCTTCTGATCCGCCACCCCCGGTCAACCGTTGATTTTCGCCTAAATCCGCCGCAGCACTGGCAGCAACATAAACCGCCCGCAGCTTGAATGCGCCTTTGCCAGGATTCCAATCCAGTACTGCACCTGCACCTACCGGACGGGGTGCCAGAATAAAATTGTTGACGAGTGCCTGGGTTGAGAAGTCGCGAAAACTGGTGTTGGCGTAGCGATTTTTGTCAACAAAATCCAGGGCTGCGAACAGAGCGCCGATCGTCACATTGAGATCTTTAGCAGGCGTGAAGGTATAGTAGGCACGCGCCAGACTGATTTGCCCGTCTACGCCTTGCAACGAGTAATCCAGCACACTGCCCAAATTGGGTTCCAAAAAACCAGCGGTGTTATCGGTGGCGCGATCGCTGCCCGTAACCAGCCGTACTTGCAAGAGATCGTTGCCCTGAAAGCTGGTGTTGAGATTGAAACTGGTGCGGTAAAGTACGGTTGCATTGGGATCCGATGCCGTAATCACGGCTCCTCTGGGCGCAATGATGCGATCGCCTCCAAAGCTGCCCTCGTTGGCAGCAATAATTACCTGTCCTGTTAGCCTGGTCGTTGTCGAGAATTGATGCCGCTCCAATGTTGCAGTGCGAATCTCCAGAGCATCGACACGATCGCGTAAGGTTGCCAGTTCTGCGGCAAATTCCTCTTGCAGTTTTTGCAGAATCAGTCGATCGTCTTTAGTAATCAGATTGACTGTGCTGGCTGCCAATAGTTCTGAAATCCGATTCAGGCAGGCGTTCACTCCCGCCGCAAATTCATACCGAGTCAGAGCGCGATTGCCCCGATAGGTGCGGTCTGGATAGCCAATGATGCAACCATATCGTTCCACCAAAGCTTGCAGCGCACCAAACGCCCAATCCGTCGGTTGCACATCTGAAAATTGACTCACAGATGTCACTTGAGTCATGGGATTGGGTTGGTCTAGTATCGGTATGGTTGGGGCTGATTGAGCGATCGCTTGGCTACTGTCTAAAATGCAAAGCGCTGCTCCACCTAATAAAAGACACCAGTTGAAATCACCGATCCTCCTCACACAGTCAAACTTTGTCATGCTTACCTTGTAGTCCCTTTGTGACTTAAAGAAAGGCGAGTGAATTAACTTCCGCCATTGGGTTGCCTAAAAATCCACCCGCTAATCGATTGCTGCTGCCAACCGATTACTGGCCCAAATTCTTGAGTTTCCTCAGAATGAAGTTGCCACCCCATTTGCTGTGTTGCTGATACAACGCTCCTACGGGTTCTCCCTCTGGCTTTTCCCAGTCGTCCAGCAGCTCAGCCGCGAGGGAAACCCAATTGACCATAACCGCCCCGGCTTGTGCCAGTCGCATCATTGCTGCCGTCTCCACCAGTGGTGACTCTGTTCCAGAAGCATCCACCACTACATACACTTCGTAGCCCGCTCGCATGACATCCAAAGCGGTTTGTAGCAGGCAGTTATCCAGAGAAATTCCTGCCATGATAATTTTAGGGCGATCGAATTGCTGCAAGGCTGCCACAAACCCTGGAGCCTTCCAAGCGCTTGGCGCATGCCGTTCAATCCGTTGACCGCGAGTCAAATACTCAGTAATTTCTGGAAAGAAGTGCCCCCGGAAACTCCCCTCATCACCCAGAACGATCGTCGGCAGTTGAAAGATGTCGCCTAGCTTTGCCAATGCAATCACATTGTCTTTGTAGGTCGATTCGTCGATCGACTTCAACCCCGGCATAAAGCCTGTGAGGTAATCAATCAACACCAACACAGAGTTATGGGGTGTTAACTTAACCAGGTATTTAGAATCTACGGTTTGAGTTGTCATTGTCGATGTCTCCTTTAGCGAAGTGAAAGGGTGAAAGTACGAAAACTGAAAATTACACTGATTTGGTGGCAACAAATCGGCAAATAGGGCGCTGTAGAGCCATGAGAGCCAATCCACAAACCAGCATTAGCCCTCCCGCTAAAGCGTAGGTTGTGCCTAAACCAACCGCTTGACTGACGGGCTGACTAACCAACGGTGAAAGAAATTGCCCTAGGAAAAAGAACATTGTCGAGCCTCCCAGCGCCCGTCCTCGAGCCGCATCGGAAACTTCAGAGGCAATCCACAGATTTAGATTGGGCATTAGCAACCCTAACCCTGACCCCGCGATCGCCAATCCAAACAGCACTAACGCATAATTATTCACCAGTCCGATGATGCTGTAGCCTGCGCCCATCAATCCAAACGCCAGCACCAGAACGCTAAAGAAGCCAAAATGCTGTTTGATTTTACCGTAGAAGAAGGACGACATGGCGCTGAATAGGGTTGCTAAGGCGATCGCCAGTCCACTTTGACTCGCGTTTGCGTTCGCTAATTCTTTCAGGTAAAACGGCAACTGCACTGGAACCAGGTAGAAGATAATTTGAGTCAGCAGCGCCACGCCGTAGAGAAACGCCAGTAGTTTGACCGGAAAACCGGAACCAGAACCGGGAGTATTCCCTTGAGTGGAAGGTGTCATTCGGTGCGGCTCGGAGATTGCCCAAATGATCAGTGGCAACAGCACCCAGGCAAACAAATAGATCAAAAACGGAGAGCGCCAGTTTTGATCCGCCAGAAATCCGCCGAGTGACAGAAAGACCACGCCTCCTAAACCCATAAAGGCAGCCTGCAAGCCGAGAAAGGCAGCGCGGGTTGCTCCAGTGTAGTAATCTGCGATCAAGGTGGTGGCAGTGACCATAATGCCTGCGACGGCAAACCCCAGAAACGCTCGTCCAATCAAGATGTGGAATAACGAGTTGAGCACGTAGCCGGACGCGCCAGCCAACCCATACAGAGCAACCGCTGCTAGCAGAAGCGGTTTACGCCCAAAGCGATCAACCACTACTCCCGCAATCAGTGAGCCAAAGACGATAAATAGGGCTGGCAGGGTGAGTACCAGTCGAACCCAAAGAGCCGCATTGGGGACTTCTTTAAAGTGCTCTTGCATGGCAGGCAGGGAAGGCGCGATCGTTGCTCCCGCCATTACGGTCAGCGTACTTACCAGCAAGAGAGTCGCTTTGGTGGGAAATGAGTTGGAGTTTGGTTGGCTCATGATGTTCTCTTAGTTAGTTGTGTTGCAAGTGACTAGGTTGAAGGCAACATTTGAGCAAACTGCTTTTCCACTGCTTTCGGATCACTGGCAAGTTGGACAGCCATTTGAGTTGCCTGTTCACCGGGGTAAACTTCCTCTTTGCCATCGACTACAGCTTGCAATGATTTCTCCCTCTAAAATTTGGCTTGTAGTGTGAAAATCAGGGTTATGTTGCATCGTCTCAAAGTCTTGATGAGTTTGCCATTGGGCGATCGCCTCTTCAAACAGCGATCTCACCTCTTCTAGCTTTCGCACATCGACCTGAATTGCCGTTGCTTTTGATCCAGCAGAGGCGCTCGCCTGAACAACCTCTTCCGCCTTGTCTCGATTTCCGGCGTAAGTGACCACTACTGACGCGCCATCGCGTCCTAATCTTTCAGCAATCCCACGACCGATGCCACGAGATGAACCTGTGACGATCGCAACTTTTCCTGATAGAGATGACATAGAACTAATTCCTCAAAGTGGAGAAAGTGGAGATGGAGTAAACACTTTCTAAGGTAGACTTATACTGATATTTTTGGAAGTACTTACTTTTTTGTCAGTATCCACAGAGTGGTGTAGAGGTGGTGTAGATGTCTGAACAAACGGTAGGCACAGAATTTGTGCAAACGACATTGAGAATCTTAGGGGGCAAATGGAAGATTTTGATTTTGTGGCATTTGAAAGATGAGGTAAAACGGTTTGGTGAACTGAAACGGCTGATGCCTGAAATTACGGAAAAAATGCTGATTCAGCAGTTGCGAGAACTGGAAAAAGATGCGATTGTACATCGAAATGTGTATCCAGATGTGCCTCCTAAAGTAGAATACTCATTCACCGCTTACGGCAGAAGTCTTGAACCTGTTTTACAAGTGCTTTGCAGTTGGGGCGAAGCGCATTTGAACCGAGAAAATCAGTAACTATTCAGTCCCTGCAAGCGGCATTCCTATTTTGCTCTGCTTGAAGTCAGGATTAAATCGAGTTGGGCGACGAGGTAGACGAGGTAAAACCAATGCAAGCGATCGCGTCTCTCGGGTTTATGCCGTCTTGCTGGTCTACAGATTGCCTAGTAACACTGCCAAATTTTGCGTTCCCTTACATCAAACGCTAATGAAAGCGGTGGGTGTTTTCTCTACACCACAACGATGACCCTATCAACATCTGTTTGCACTCGATCAACATAAACGCGCGTGGCTAACGCAGGCATCCTCCAATGTCTGCTGATGGGCGAACAGCGTGTGCATCAGCCAAAACTTCCCCTAGGCATGAGCCGCTTCTGCGGCTCTTTGTGCTTAAGGATTGTGAGCCGATGGGAAGTGGCGAAACACAAAGCAGAGCCGTTCTCCTAATTAGCACTGAAGCTCCTAAACGATGAGATGCACTTGACCGACTGGGCACACTAGTAATCGCAGTATTCCGTTAGCGAGATCGACGCTTGGTTTGATCCTTGAATATGATCGTCTTCTCCTAAGGGGGGAGTGAAAGCCTGACCGTGTTCTGGATTCATAAAAATGACCTTATTAGTAATTCTGAGGTCATTATGCAAGGCTAAATTCTTGCTGTCGCCCACAGTAAGTTCAGTCTTATCGGGCAAAATTGGCAGTTAAGTTGCTAGTCGAACGATTAGGAAAAGCCCCAAACTTTTGGTTAGGTCTAAGGCTCATCAACCAGGTTGACTAACCCGTGTCGCAATGCTTCGACTACGGCTTGGGTGCGATCGCTGCCCTTAAAAGGTGTCTAGTGCGCTTAGAGTAGCCGGGCTTGCCATCATGCCTAGCCAAAAGTTAAGCAAATGCCTCAGTAAAAAGTCAAAATCTGAGACTGCCTTTTGGTTAGTTTGAAGCCTAGATTTAAGGCAGTTTGCAACTTAAGTCAGACCCTATAGAATGAGCGCAACGCAAACGCATGTGTGACTGCCATGAGTCATCCCACCGAAATCGACAAGACAAAACGAGACATGAGGGAAGAACCGATTGTTTTAGTCTCCCGCTTTAAGCCGCAAGCAGGGATGGAGACAGCACTCTACAACAAACTCTATGAGATTGCTCAGCAGAGCCGCCAGGAAGCCGGATGTCAGCTTTACGTCATGCACCAATCTCTGGATGATCAGGCGACTATTTTGCTCTATGTCGTTTGGGAAAATCAGGCAGCCCTAGACTTTCACCAAACGACGAACTATTTCAAGCAGTTCATCGCTCAGTCTGATACCTTTTTGGCTGAACCGATCGACGTGTCATTGTGGAGTGAGGTGAGCCGATGAGCAAGGTTTGTGCTTTGGTGGGAGCAGGAGCAGGGTTAGGATTGGCGATCGCCCAGCGATTTGGTCGAGAAGGGTACCAACTTGCACTCTTAGCTCGTCGCCCGGCAGCATTGGCTGAGTATACAAAAACCTTGAGCGATGAAGGCATTCAGGCAACTGGATTTGGCGTTGATGCGGCTGATCCCGACTCGATTGCGGCTGCCTTTGTAGAGATTCGTCAGACGTTCGGTCATCCTGACGTCCTGGTTTACAATGCTGCCATACTCAAGCAAGATGCTGTGATGAGCCTGACCGCCGAGACGTTAGTGCAAGACTTTAAAGTCAACGCGGTAGGAGCCATTACTGCGATTCAACAGGTGTTGCCTAAAATGCAGCAACAGCGAGGCGGCACCATTCTACTCACGGGTGGTGGACTAGCGCTCTATCCGAGTCCCCAACTAATCTCATTAGGGCTGGGCAAAGCGGCAATCCGTCACCTTGCCTTGGGCTTGGCAGACGAACTAAAAGCAGACGGCATTCACATTGCAACTGTGACCATTTGCGGGGCGATCGCGCCAGGAACAAAATTTGACCCCGATGCGATCGCGGCTGTTTACTGGCAACTACACACCCAAGATCCTGAAACCTGGCAGGTTGAATATGTCTATCAATGAGGTCGATTGAATGCAATTTCTAGTCATCGGACGCATCACTGCTGGAACTGAGATTGAACAAGTCTTACCCTTCGTGAAGCCAGAAGCCGCTAAGGCGTGGGAGCTTTACGCCAGCAATCATCTTCGTTCCATCCATTACATTGCCGACAAAAGCGGAGCCGTGTTGCTCTTTGAGGCAAACAATTTAGAAGAAGTCAACGCAATGGTTGCTCAGTTACCAATGGCACAAGCGGGAGTCCTGCAATTTGAAGTCACTCCCTTGCTGCCGTATACAGGCATCGAAGCACTTTTCGTCAAGTAGCCATCAGTTAAAACAATCCTATGAGTCATCATTTTGATTCGCCAGAATCTCGACAAGATAGCCGCATCAACATCTGTGACATCTATTTGTTTAATGGCGACGCACCCCAAACGATTGTCGCTATTATGACGCTTAGTCCTCTTGCCGGACTGCCTTCGCCTTTTACTGGACAACCACAGTGGGATACCTTTAGACCCGAAACAGCCTACGAATTTCGGTTCGATACCAATGGGGATGCAAAATCGGATGTGATTTTTAGATTCATTTTTCAGGGAGACGTCAGTCCTCAAACCTGGACACTCACCTACCTGAGAGGCGAAGCAGCACGCGATCCTCAGGCTATTGGTGAGGCATTAGGACAGGGAACTGTGAATGACATTGCGACAGTTGCCAAGCTAGGACGCATCTGGGTTGGACTAGCTGGCGATCCCTTCTTTTTAGATGCGGTTGCTGCCCGTGTTTGCCTTGATCAGGCCATTCAAAATAACGTCTGGAATCCGGAGAGTTTTAGCACTGGAGCTAGCACAACGGGGGCAACTAATGTGCTGGCGATCGTTGCCGAACTGCCCCTTAATCTCATTTCGACCGAGCCTTTTGGTTTCTATGCGACGGTTTCAGCCAACGATCACGGGCATTGGACGCAGGTGAATCGCTGTGGCAAGCCCAATTTTGCTGCAACGTTTAATGACAATCCAGCAGGATCATTACTCTACAACTCCACCGATCCCGATACTGACTATGCCAACTTTGCCCAACCAGTAATGGATTTGGTGACTCAAATTTGTCGGGTTTCAGGAAGTACTGATGAACCTGCAAGTTATGGACAGATGGTAGCAAACTGGCTCTTTCCAGATGTGCTTCCCTTTAATCCGAGCCTTCCGGCCAGTTTTGGGTTCGCGGGCATCAATGGGCGAAGACTGCAAGATGACTTTGGTACGGTTGTTTATACCCTGTTCTTCAACACCTTACTTCAGAACAAAGTGCCACCACCCAGTGATCTGAGAGCCGAATTTCCCTATGTCGCTCCAGCTAGACCGCTACCGACACAACCAGCCGTTAGCGTTCCTAGCCGACAAGAAGGATAAAAGTCTCAGAGATTAACGATGCCCCGCTTGAGCGCCACCAGAACCGCTTGAGTGCGATCGCTCGATTTGTAGGTAAGGGCGATCGCTCAATCAAGTGTAGTTAGATTCCGCTTTACTCACTGCTTTACGGGTCAAGATTGAACACGACCAAACTTGTCGGTGGAGATCACTTTTGCATAAGGCATTGCGAGTGCTGCCATGAAAGCTCCATGAACTTCGGCAGCTTTAACGGTTTTGCCCTTATGTTCTAAGTCTCGCGTTGCACAAGCATCTTCAATAACGATGCATTGAAACCCAAAATCGAAGGCAGCGCGGGTTGTAGCATCAATGCACATATGACTCATCGCGCCGCAAATGACCACTTCTTCAACTTCAGAGTCTTTGAGGTACTCCAGTAGATGGGTTTCTCTAAAACTGTTAGGAAAATGTTTCACAATCATGATTTCGTCTGGATGAGGAGCTACACTGTCGTGAATCTCAGATCCCTGTGTGTTTGGCAAGAAAAATGTTGCTCCTGGTTGCTTCGAGATGTGTTGAATGTGAACGATCGGAGATTGCTTATCTCGAAACTGCTGTAGAAGCTGCTGAGCATTTTTTGCTGCTTGTTCTATGCCAACAAGTTCCATGTTTCCACCAGGGAAATAATCGTTTTGAATGTCAACCAGAATTAAGCCTTGTTTCACATCAGTTCCTTGCATAAATTCACCTCTTGTTGCTTGCATGCACTTCCAGCAAAGATTGCTTACGGCTCTGTCTAGCTGTTGCTTCGATAGTATGAGTATGAGCGAAGCACGTCAGTAGTTCAAGTACGTACAATATGATTGGGAACTATCAAAAAGTATCGTTGGAAGACTCAATGCCACATAAACAATACATGTGCCCAGTAGAAGCCCTTGTCGATGTCGTTGGGGGCAAGTGGAAGATGCCAATTCTCTCGCTCTTGTTTCAGGGAACCAAACGCTATGGGGAACTGAGACAGCAGCTTCCTGAAGTGACTGAGCGGATGCTGACCATGCAGTTACGAGAACTAGAACAGTCCGGTATTGTTCGGAGAACAGTGTATGCCGAAGTTCCGCCAAAGGTAGAATATTCTCTAACTGACTTGGGACTAAGCTTAGAACCAGTTTTTCAAGTCATGCTGAGTTGGAGTGAGAAGTATCTGGGTGTGATTGAGCAGAAAGCAGTTTGGTGGGAGGAAATAGTAAAACTTGAATCAACCTCACTGACTAAACCAGCAGGCTAAGTCAAGGATAAATTTACAGCTAGGTTCTGCCTATTTGCTTTAGCGATTTAGGCGATCGCCCCCCCCTTTTACAAATTCGCAATGCCTCGCTTGAGCGCCACCAGGACGGCTTGGGTGCGATCGCTAACATTCAGTTTCCTCAAAATGCCATTGACGTGAAACTTGATCGTCCCCTCGCTGATGTGGAGTGCGTCAGCAATCTCCTGGTTTGACTTGCCTTCTGTCAGCAGCAGCAGCACTTGCCGTTCGCGCTCGGTTAACTGAGGACTGTTCATGCGTTCTGCCAGTCTTGCACCGACATCAGGCGGAATGTATTTCTGTCCGGCATGAACGCGCCTAATCCCATCCACTAAAGTTTGATGAGTCACGTTC
>JBGTJW010000664.1:0-4780 GCA_041744955.1 Stenomitos sp.
CTGATTCTTGGGCTGATTTTTGCGCTAATTTTTGGGCTAGTTGGAATGCTCTTGGGTCTGATTTGGGGACCATTTTTTGGGTTGATTTGGGGGCTGATTGGCGGGCTGCGTTTTGTGCTGCGTTTTAAGCCAGTTAATATCGCTCTAGCCGAGACAATTCAAATTTCGGCATTGCGCTTCGCTCGAAGAGAAATTTATCAACAGTCGATTCTTGGACTGATTTTTGCGCTAATTAGTGCACTGATTTTTGCGTTAATTAGTGCGCTGATTCATGGGGCAAGTAGTGGCTGGAAGGGTATTTCGTATAGTGGTCTGCGTGATGTGTTGCTGGTTTTCGGGCTGATTGGGGGACTGATTGGGGCGCTAAATGGTTGGCTGAGTGGTGGACTGAAAGTTTCAGAGATAGATGACAAGATTTATCCCAATCAAGGGATTCGGAAATCAGCACTTAATTGTCTCCTCCTTACCCTAATTGGTTGGTTGATTTGGGGACTGATTTGGGGACTACTTGCTGGGCTAAGTTTTGATTTGCAAATGCAAAGGAGGATGAGTGATAGGCTGTCTAATGGACTATTTTTTGGGGCATTTTTGGGGCTGTTTTTTGGACCGAGTGTTGGGCTAGCTAAAGGTGGGCTAGCTTGCATTCAACATTTTGCGCTCCGTTTCGTTCTCTACCGCAGCGACTCCATTCCCTGGAACTATGCCCGCTTTCTTGACTACTGCACTGAGCGTCTCCTTCTTCAGCGGGTCGGTGGTCGCTATCGATTTATCCACAAGTCCTTGCAGGAGCATTTTGCGAGAATGGGGGAGTAGGGAGTAGGGAGTGGGGAGTAGAGACGGTCAGAAGTCGTCGGGTTAAACTAATGCATAGTCCTAAAGCGTAGGGATGATGGCGATGCAAGTGAAAGATTTGACGACTGAAGAACTCAAGGCGTTGATTCGCGAAACGGTGATGGAGACGCTAGGAGACTTGCTCGACGACCCCGATGAAGGGAAAGAGATTCGACCAGAAATTAAACAACAACTGCTTGAGTCTCGTCAGCGCCGAACAGCAGGTGAGCGAGGCATTCCGGCTGAAGAAGTCGCTAAACGCTTTGGTCTTACCTGGGAATGATTTATTCGGTCGAGTTTGAAACCCAAGCCATCAATGATCTTGATGTGCTCGATCGCGGACACTGCGATCGCATCCTTAAAAAAATTAACTGGTTAGCTAAAAACCTTGACCAGATTACGCCTCAAGCCTTAACGGGCAATTTAGCAGACTTTTTCAAGCTCAGAATAGGTGACTATCGCGTTCTCTACGACTTCAGCCGAGAAGACCAGACTATTACCGTCATTCGAGTGAGACACCGTAGAGACGTGTATACCTAAACTATGAATTCTAATGGCGTGCTGGAAAGGCTCTATTTCTACCTTCTTGACTACTGCACAGAGCGTCTCTTCCTTCAGTGGATTGATAGGTGCGATCGGTTGATTCACAAGTCCTTGCAGGAGCATTTTGCAAGAATGGGGAGTGAGGAGTAGGGAGTAGAGTAAAAACAGACTAATAAGAGAGTCAGCGAGGATAGTTCTATGGATTCAGCAGGCAACACAGCAGAGACGCGGCATCGCATCGATCGCTACTTAGAGCAACTTTCGCCGACGCGACTTCAGCTTGCCGCCGACTTTTTGGCAGCTTTAGCCGAAAAAGACAGCGACGATGCAACCCAGGAACTACTCGACATACCAGGTTTTATCAACTCCTTTGAAAAAGGCAGGCAGGATATTGCTGAAGGACGCATAGCCGACTGGCGAACCATTCGCTCCGATGTATGAAGTCGTTTTAGCGCATGAAGCTCAAAGCATCTATGCTTCAGCAGCGCCAGCCTTAGCGAAAAAAATTGCACGCTGTCTAGAACAACTCCAACAGACTCCTCGAACCCATCCGAACATTAAAGCTCTAAAGGGACAACTAGCTGGGTATTACCGCTATCGCCTGGGTGACTACCGCGTTGTCTACTCGCTCAATGATGAGACAAGACGAGTGCTTGTAGTGACGATCGCTCATCGCAAAGAAGTATATGAGTGACACGCATTGCCACAACCTCGCTATGCCCTAGAGCTATGCCCAGAATGGGGAGTGGGGAGTAGGGAGTGGCGAGTGGCGAGTAAAATAGGCTTATGCGCGTTGGAGCATGATTATGGTTCCTGTAGAATTTCAAGCAAAGGTTGAGAATGGGGTCATTGTGGTGCCGGATGAGTACAAGCAAGTAGTTGCGATCTATGACACTGTGACAATTTTGATCGGCAAGCAACCTAAAAAGCGAATTTCACAGATAGGCATCATTGATGCACTGAGCCGCAATCCGGTAGCAGTTCCAGGGATTCGATCGATCACTCGTGACGAAATGCACGATCGGTAGCAGGATAGGCTAGACGTTGAGCAGCGGCTAACGATCGCCAATCCTTTCAAATAGCGTGCGATCGACCGGAATGAATGTGTTGTGTAAGCAAAGGCGCGATCGTCTAAAACTGTTCCACACCTTCAAATTGCTTTGCTACACTTGAGACTGCCCCTTCACCACAGGTACGCGGTGTCGGAAAAATTTTGCCAGGATTCGCGAGCTCTCTGGGGTTAAAGGTCTGTCGCACCCATTGCATCGTTTCCAGGTCAGCGTCGGTAAACATCTCTGGCATATAGCAGCGCTTGTCGACACCAATGCCATGTTCACCCGAAATGCTGCCGCCCACCTGCACACAAAGCTTGAGAATCTCCCCACCCAATGCTTCTACCTGCTCTAAAGCGCCTGGAACAGCATTGTCGTACAGAATTAAGGGATGCAGGTTGCCATCGCCTGCATGGAACACGTTTGCCACGTTGTAGCCGTGTTTCTCACCTAACGTCTCAATTTCCTTGAGCACATACTCCAGCTTGGTGCGGGGAATCACGCCATCCTGCACGTAGTAATCAGGGCTAATTTTGCCCATCGCAGCGAAGGCAGCTTTGCGTCCTTTCCACAGTGTCAACCGTTCATCGGCATCCGTGGCGATCCGCACACTACGGGCACCATTCTGAAAGCAGATGGCTTCGACGCGATCGCTGTTTGCCTGTGCCTCAACGTCTAATCCATCCACCTCAATCAGCAAAATCGCTACGGCATCACGGGGGTAGCAGTTTGTACGCACAACATCTTCGACGGCGTTGATGCTAAAGTTGTCCATCATTTCCATGCCGCCAGGAATAATGCCAGCGCTAATGATGTCTGAAACGGTTGCGCCTGCGGCTTCAATGCTGGTGAAGTCTGCCAGCAGTACACGCACCGCTTCTGGAGCTTTGAGAATTTTGAGCGTGATCTCAGTGGCAATGCCCAGGGTGCCTTCAGACCCGACGAAAAGCCCCGTGAGGTCGTATCCCGGCATTTCGGGAACCGTGCCACCGACATCCACGATCGCCCCATCCGGCAAAACGAGCTTCAATCCTAAGACATGATTGGTTGTCACACCATATTTGAGGCAATGCACACCACCGGAATTCTCCGCCACATTACCACCCACCGAACAAATAATCTGGCTAGAGGGGTCAGGCGCATAGTAGAAACCAGCACCACTCACCGCTTGCGTTACCCAGTTATTAATAACTCCGGGCTGGACGACAACCCGCTGATTTTCCAGGTCAATGTCGAGAATGCGCTTCATTAGTGCCGTGACGATGAGGACGCAATCATCAGTGGGCAACGCACCACCTGAAAGACCCGTACCAGAACCGCGTGCGACAAAAGGAACCGAGTAGCGATCGCACACCTTCACCACAGCAGCAACCTCCTCCGTGGTGCGAGGCAAGACGACCACAGAGGGACGGTTGCGGTAGCTGGTCAGCCCATCGCATTCATACACCAGCAATTCTTCGCGCTTGCGCACCACCCCGTTTTTGCCCAGGATGGCTTCAAACTCACGGACGATCGGCTGCCAATTGCGTTTTGACTCTTGCTGAGGTTCCTGAATGAGCATAGTTATTGACACTAAAGAGTGAATGCCGCTGTTTTTTTGGAGCGATCGTCCTTCTATTATTGACGATTTGCCAGAAACTCTTGTACGCGCTGCCAAACCTGTTCCAGCAAAGCAGGGCGATCGACATCAAACCATTCAATGTTGGGATCAGCCCGAAACCAGGTGCGCTGTCGTTTGGCAAACTGGCGTGTATGTAGCACCGTGAGCGCTTTCGCCTCTTCCAGTGAAAAGTCTCCAGCCAAATGTTGCTTAAATTCGGCATAGCCCAGCGTGTTGAGCAACGGCAACTCGGCACCATATTTCTGGCATAGGTATTGCACTTCGTCTGCCAAGCCAGCCGCCACCATGTGCTCGGTGCGCTGGGCAATGCGTCGATCGCTCTGCTCCACACTTTCACAATCCAAGCCGATTTGCAGAATGGGGTAGGTCGGTGGATTCTCGCCCTGCTGTGCTGACATTGGGCAACCTGTCACGTAAAAAACCTCCAGCGATCGCAGCGTCCGCACCTGATCATTGGGATGAATCTTTGCTGCCGCATCTGGATCGACCTGTTGCAGAAACGCATAAAGCTGTAGTTGACCAAGAGCCTGTAGCTGCGATCGCAACGCCATATGAGGCGCAACTCGCGGAATTTTTAGCCCACGGACGATCGCTTTAATGTACAATCCAGTGCCGCCGACAAGGAAGAAGGGGTGAGGAGTGAGGGGTAAGGAGTGAGGAGTGAGGAGTGAGGGATGAGGTTCGGTTGCCTTATTCCCTTGTCCTGCCTTCTGCCTTCTGCCTTTTGCCTTTT
>JBGTJW010000665.1:0-9875 GCA_041744955.1 Stenomitos sp.
ATGATCATCCCTATCTTCTATTTGACCAAGCACAAAGCGGTGTCTGGGATTACGAAACTCGTACACGTACTAAAGGAGCTTTTGCTCCAACACGGGGTGTATTTTTTCGGCTTTCGAGATCAGAGGTTTTACTGTCGCTCACGGGAGCAAAGGAGCTGAAGCGATCTCAAGATGGTATTCCTGCTCCAGTTCTACTTCGACTCCATCGGGAATCTACTTTTCAAGACACAACCTATCTTGCTCGACAAATTTTCACGTTCTCGTGTCATTCATGGCGAAGCTTCTTCCCCTCCCCAAAACCAGTAACCACTCTTTACTCTGGTTTAATCGCCAGAATGCTTGGACAACTGGGTACCGTGTCACGGTGGAATCCTGATGCAATGCTGAGCCGTATCGGAGCGACTCGGTGGTTTCTATAAAGAGTGCAAGTGAAATCCTTTTCTGTGACGCGAGGGCGGCTCTGTTGCGAGAGGTCAAAGCTTTGGCTGGACGTAGCAATCCAGATGAAGCGTTCGCAGCTTGGCTACTTCGAGAAGTAGTCATCGAATTGGAACTTAAAGAAGCGACCCAAAAAGCAATAGAGCGCACAATGGCGCAGCGAGACTATCGAGACGTTGCGACTTTAGGTTACGCAGTAGCAGCAGGAGTACTTGAATTGAGCCAACATAACGCGCTTAAAGCTGGACTCACATGGGTATCTGGACGCGAACCCTTAATCGACGGTGTACCGGCAGATTTTTGCACAGATACTGTAGCTATCTTAGGGATTGCTCTTGGAGCTCATAACCTTGGAGAAAACTCAACAAAGGCTGCAATCAGTCACTGGATAACGCGAATCATTAGCTACGATCTTCACAACCGACTGAGTGACTGGCAGAAGTGTTTGTTGACGGCCGCTCAGTGTAGAGTTAGCGAAAGTGTTACTTTACCCATTCCTAATGCAAGTACAGTTTCAGATGTACGAGTTGCTCTTCGCGCGAAAGGACTTTTTCCCCTTAACCCAGAGCTCGACAGCCAGGACGAGCTAGAAGCCTTATCGCTCATGAAACTTGAGACTGGAGTTACTCTTAGTCCAGCTCGTTCAGCTCTACGTGTTGCTTCTTTTGATTCGATTCAAGCTACAGCTCCAGCAGTAAGTCTTAGTCGTCCGACTGTCGAAGACGTTTCTCGGCTTCTGGACCGTGTTCCCGCAGCGCTACGACGGTGGACTTGGGAAGATAGAGCTCGGACGAGGAGAGGTACAGCTCGGAAGTGGTACATCGACAATGAGTATCACGTTCAAAACCTACTTCACTTTCTGTTGCTTCCGATTTTTCCTGACCTTAGAGAAGAAGACTATACGCCGCCTGTGGGGCAGAAGCGTCCACGTGCCGACCTTTGCATTCCACGACTGAGATTGGCTATTGAAGTGAAATTTATGCGGCTCACTGATACGCCGCAGGACATGATTGATCAAATCTCTAGTGACTCAAGCTTGTACCTAGTCGAAGGCTCGATCTACGAGAGTATTATCGCCTTTATCTGGGATGACTCACGTCGCTCTGAGGAGCACGACTTATTAAGAAATGGACTGAAACAGCTTCGGGGAGTTGTTGATGCAGTCGTGGTTTCAAGACCAGGAAGTATGATTGCTGAAGAAAGTCCTCTAAAAGGTGAGGGAGAAGCTTGATGGCTGAATGGCTGTTCGATCGCCACGGAAGACCACAAATTCTTGTGATTGAGGCTAATCGATTTCTTGATAAGAGTGGCAGGACTATTGGATGGATTAGCAGTAACAATGCATACTCTTTATCAGGTCAACACTTGGGCTGGTATGAGAAGGGCGTTCTGTATGACGGAAGTAATTGTGCTATCGGGTTTACTTCTGGTGCTACTGGGTATCTACCCAACCGACCAGCAATGGGCGGAGCACCAGGTATACCAGGTATACCAGGAATTGCAGGAGTACCAGGGCGTCCTGGTTTAGCAGGCGCACCAGGACGCCCTGGGTATAGTGGGTGGTCTTCAACTCCACTAGAAGCACTTTTAAGTCAGTGAAACCCGAGTTATTAAACTTTTGCAGCCTGTGGCACGCTCTTAAGGCAAGTTGCAGCAAAAAACCTACATGCTTTACCTAGCAGGCTTCCTTATCCTAAGCCTATGTTTTGCCCTACGGTTCAAAAAGGAACTGAAACAGCGTAAAGCTTTTAACCTCATCCTCTCAACAATTTATTGATGGGAGCGCAACCGAGTGGTAAGGAATACTTAGAACTTTTTGAGTGCGTCCCTTACTACGAAGCGCTATATGTCATCAAGCTTAAGCGTTAGCGATCTGTCTGCCATTATCTCTACTAGTGCAAACCTGCTACTTTGGGTAACGACCTGGCGGACGCTGAAGCTCTTATCAGCGCAGGTCAATCACCAGATTGCGAGTAGTGACAGTCTAGCGCAGCATCAGATCGTGGATGCTCATCGGGATCTCTTCTTAAGCATTCTAAATAATCCTGCTCTCCTTGAGAGCTTTGCTAAGGCGAATCAGCTAGACCCAAGTGTATGGGGTCTACAAAAAATGTCTGACTTTCTCATTAATCAAGTGCTAGTCGCCTATCTCAACTTTACGAACGGACTGATCAGCTCTACACAGTTCGAGGGCTTTCAACGCGATGCCCAGAACCTTTTCGCTTACCCGTCAGTGCGAGAACGGTGGCGGCATACAAGAACGGTTCATTCAGCAGCATTTCGTAATTTTGTTGCGACGAAGCTGCTCTGGAAAGAGGTGCCACAGGTATAAAAAAGCTCCTAAAGCTATACGGCCTCAGGAGCTTTAAGGATTATCGGCAGATTGTTATGCCTGATAAGCGCGTAGGAACGTGAGAATATCTGGTGAAATTTGCACAACTTCTTCATCCTCGGACAGGGCAATCTCGCTGCGATCAACCTGACGTAACTTCGTTCCTTGCACAAAGACCCTACCGCTTTCATCCTGGTAAAGGATTGGGCACATACCGCTATCGCAAGGCTTCATCAGCACTTTGAGCTTAGGTTCTGACATGAAAGACCCCTCTTTTTAAAGTGATTTGGTTCGTGCGACTACCAGGGCAGCCACTTTCTCACGTTTTCAGCGGTGTCTCTGACGGTCTCCACCACATAATCGTCTTTCTGTTTCTGGCTACCGTGATTCTCCCCTTTCAAATCGTGATTGAGTCTGTGAGTCGAGACCGTTTCACTCACCATGTAGGCTTTCTGAGCCTCTTTCGGTAAAGAAGCGCGATCGCCTTTTCTACCACCCGTTGCTTCGTAGAGTTCATCGACGCCGCAATCGAATAACTCCTGCGTTTCGGCTTTGACAGCTCTGCCGTGCGCTTTACCGCTACCACCAGAATCTTTGATTGCATTGGAGAAGTCTTTGTAGACGGTTGTTCCATCTACCCGTTCATGCGGCGTAAGGGGCTGGGAGTCTCCCAATAAGTTCAGTTGAGAATCCGATTCGCTGCTGTTGTCCTGAAACCAATTCAAAAAACCCATGAGCTTCATTCCTTTCTGTATCGGTGAACGAGGCGGAGAAGAGCTGTTCGAGGCCGAGTTTCAGAAGGTCTATTGCACCTGGGATCATTAGGAACTCATCGAAGATCAGTGAGCGATATTCGTAGTCCCACCTGTCGGGGGTGAAGTTAAAGCTGTTGAGAATGAGCGTGTAAGCATCAAGGCAGTCATGGGCCGCGTTTAACGCTTCAAAACGGGCGAGTGCCTTAATCCAAGTGCTTTTACGGCGCAGATCCCCAAATCCTGCCCGAACTTCAGGTTTGAAATTCTCCGGCAAGATCAGGCAGCCGCGGTAGCTGCTCAGAGATTCCCAAGCTTCATAGACCTTTTCTTTTAACTCGCGAAGCTTCATGGCGTTAGGTGAGGCTCTGGTTCTAGATGTCATCAGCGTATCTCCTCTATGTTAGGGCGAAGTATTACCGAAGCTGAAGTCGTAGCCTTGATAGCGCTCTTCTTTGTAAACAATGACGAGCCAAAGTGCTGGGTCCCAGGCAGCGGGATAGGAGACCCGCTCTCCTCCACTCAAGAAGCAGTAAGGAGGACCTAAACGCTGCTCGACAAAGGAGCGATCGCGACCGGTCGGGATATCGGTAAGCCATTTGAGCGTGGCTCGTGAGATACGAGCGTTACGGTCGTAGATCGAAACACAGCTCTCTTTTCTGCTGGCCACAACGGTCGCAACAGGGACAGTAAAGAACTCTGTCCTAAGAGCTGCTGCAAGAAAGAGCGGAAAGAGCGTGAGATTGAGCGATCGAAAAGACGAGAAAGCCACTGTAGGGCCTCCACGACAAGCGAAACGACTGTTATGAAATCCACGGTATCACATTTGAATCCAATGGATGCCACTGGACTACTATGGATTCAAATCTTAATGATTCATACCAGAGGGCATACGATATGGATGAAGTTCCGTACGATGACGAGTTTCTAGTGAGTCAGCGCGATCGCATCTCAGTCGATGTCAGTGATATTCGAGAGCAGGTAGAAAATTGCCGCAACGATGTGGCATGGACGGAGCTCCCCCTTGCGGCAAAGTTGCGAGTGCTGATTAAAGAGCGACTAGAGCAACTCCAAGCTGAAGCACGAGCAAAAGAGAGTGGGATAGAATAAGGTCTCTATGTATACCTGGAAGGATGTCTGCCTACTTCCCTGATACTTTGTATTTGAGAAATGACTATCATCCGCCCAAGAATAATTGACTATTACGGAATCGATACAACTCAGGCAGAGCTAGACTTTGCAATTCCGTTTTTAGATGAAGACATTCCCCTTTACGTTGATCCCTTTCTGCTGTGGAAATCTCCTTCACTGCAAGACCAAGCACTACATACCTCGTTGATCAGTTCCTTTAATCACCTAAACTACCTTCTAAAAAAAGACAGACGAGACCAAGCGAGAGAACACTTAATACTTGCTTCCGAATGCGAAGAGGTAGGGCTTGGGGAATCGCGAAAGCGACGCGGTAAAAGGATTAGCTCAAAGAAGGCTGAAGAAATTCTCTCTTTGTTTCAGTCCATTCCAGAGTATGGACAATTTGGGTTTGTTCATTTTGAAGAGATTCAGCTCTACGTTGATGGTATCTCCAAGGATCGAGTGAGTGATATCTGCTGTAACTTTATTAAATCCTTTCTCATTGACTATACCATCCAGCAGTGTGGGGAAATAGGAGTGCCGATTGAAAAAGCAATTGTTAGTTCTCTCTATAACTATCAACAACATAAGTTTCTTTCTAATCAAGAAGTCACACTGCCTATCAATTCTGAAACTAGAGAACCGCTAATTTTTGTTCCTAAACGGTGGCTTCGGTTCACACCTTGGATCAATTTTGAAGAGTATTTTCGAGATTACTGTCCTCGTGATGATGTTTTCAATTCTGGTGAGCCACTGGAGCGGGTAAAGATCCTTACATTTAATCGAGAGCACTATGGGGTTGTAAAGGATTACGTTGAAGCCAAGATCCTTAAGCAAGCAGACTGCAAAAATGACCCTCTTTTCAAACAAATTCCTGTTCTCTCTGCTAAGCGTAAGTTAGCAGACATACGAAAGCTCCCGACGGGTAAAGAGGACGGAGCAGATATTAAATATGAAAAGCTGTTGTGCCAGCTTTTGGCTTCTCTTTTTTATCCAGAACTCGATTTTGCTGCTGATCAAAGCAGAACTGAGTCTGGCAGGCTTATAAGAGACCTCATCTTCTACAACAATCGCTCAATTAACTTCTTACAGGAGATCTATCAAGACTATGGCAATAGACAGCTTGTGTTTGAGTTGAAAAATGTAAAAGCGATTGAACGTGAGCATATTAATCAACTTAATAGATATCTCGATACCGGGCTAGGTAAATTCGGAGTCCTTATGACTAGACACCCACTGCCAAGAGCGATGTTTGGTAATACAATCGATCTGTGGTCTGGTCAAAGGAAATGTATTATCACTCTAACTGACGAAGACCTCGACCTTATGGTGAATGTGTTTGAGAGTAAGCAACGATCACCTATTGAGGTTCTCAAAAAGAAGTACATAGAGTTTCGACGAGAATGTCCTTCTTGAAAGGTGCTATGTAATGAAACGCAACGACGTTGAAGAGTTTGAGAAATTATTTGGTCAGCTTCAGGGATTTTATGAAGAACTTTCTATTTTGTCGAAGAAAGCACCTAATGATGCGGTAAATATTTTCAAACTCAAATTCATCAATAAAATACTCAAGACGTCAAATAACTTTTTGGGGAAAAACTATTGCCCGTTTGATGATTTTACAGAGTTTGATACAGACGCCGTTCCTCAAAATAGTGATATGGTTTTTGTTCTTTCGCAGTATCTACAGTCCTTCGAAAACTTTCGTGCTGGCCATGTAAAGCCTAAATATGGAGGTTGGTATTGGATTATAGAGCCTGAAAAAGGAGAGAAAGCAGATGAAGATGGTCAAATCAGAATTCGTACCGCACGTCCGCAACGCTTTAAGGAGTAGCGTTTGATGAAGAATTCAAGGCAATCGAACCAAAAACATACAACTAATGAAAAGGCTAATCTGCACGACGTTATATTCCCCCTGCTTACAGCAATGCATGAAGAATTTAAAGAACTCAGCAGAAAGAAACCAGAAGCAGTACTGAGTAAGAGCAAAGTACAGATAGTAAACCGATTGCTAGAGTCTTGTCGAAAAGTCCTTGAAGCAGAACCGTCTCTTTCCTTTCTTGATTTAATTGATGAGGATACTGTTCCTCAGAATAGTGATGTCGTACTAATGTTGTCGCAATACGTCGCGGCGATGGAACAGTTCAAATCAGCTTACTTTGGCTACCATCAAGAGGAACGTGACCGTCTGTGGTTCTTTGAATAAGCCATAATCTTGGGCTGCTAAATCTGTAATCCTACTGGTCTTCAAAGCAAAGGTGCGGCGAGGGAGTCCTATCTAGTGCTACAAGCAAACTCAAGATCTGGTTTTTGACTATCAATTGACTATCACTTCTTACAGCAGTCTCTCTAACCCTTTAGCCGTATAGCTTTCACAGGTGAAGCTACTTCCTTCACACGGAAGGGGTCACTGGTTCGAATCCAGTATCGCCCATACGAAACGAGAAACGCCAAGTTTTCAACCGATAACTGAAGGGGTTTAGCAACTTTTTGTCAGGCTGGATGTCTGAGCAATAGTTGAACAAGCAGTTCTTTTAAACGACGATCGTCGTGAGTTTGCTTCAAGGGCGATCGCGCGATATCAGTCCGGCGACGCAGTATGATCCACGCGCACAGACGACCTTAAAGGGTAAGATCGTTGCTATATAAGATTGGTTTCATGAACATACTGCCACAATACTTTCATCGCTTTAAACAGCCGTCTTTTTATCTGTTGCTGTTGCTGCTGGGCAGTAGCGCTGGCTGTAGTGCCCTTCGTAGCGAGCTTGGCATAACGCCGCTTCCACAAGAATCGGTTTCATCGTTGCAAAGCCCTGTAGCTGTTTCTCCGTTGCCGCCGCCCAAGCTAACGAGCCTGGATTATGTGGCGCAGATCGTGCAGAGGGTTGGACCGGCTGTTGTCCGCATTGATTCGACTCGCACGGTGGGGCAATCGTTTGGCGATACTGGCTTTGAGCGGTTTTTTGGCGCTCAGGTGCCACCCGCGCAACGAGTGCAGCGAGGCACTGGTTCAGGTTTTATCACAACGGCGGATGGGCGTGTGTTGACGAATGCCCATGTTGTGCAGGGTGCTGATAGTGTGACAGTCGTGCTTCAGGATGGACGACGGTTTAAGGGCACGGTGGTGGGTGCTGATCCGACTACTGATGTGGCAGTGGTCAAAATTGATGCCCAAAATTTGCCGACGGTAAAAATGGGTGATTCCGATAATTTGCTGCCAGGACAGGCTGCGATCGCCATTGGCAATCCTCTGGGGTTGAGTTTCACCGTTACACAAGGCATCATTAGCGCGACCGGGCGATCGGCGGCTGATGTGGGTGTATCAGCAGAGCGAGTAAACTTCATTCAGACCGATGCTGCTATTAATCCAGGTAATTCGGGTGGACCGCTGATTAACGGCGAAGGCGAAGTGATTGGCATTAACTCCGCCATTATTCAGGGCGCGGCTGGATTGGGGTTTGCGATTCCCATTGCTACTGCTTCGCGGGTTGCCCAGCAAATTGTTACGACGGGCAAGGCACAGCATCCCTACCTGGGTGTCAGGATGGCAGAGCTGACTCCTGAAATCCGTAACGAGATTAATCAGAGCAATGCAGGCTTCAAGATTAACCAGGATCAGGGTGTGCTGATTGTTGGTGTGGCATCCAATTCTCCCGCAGCGCGTGGGGGTATACGTCCCGGTGATATTGTTGCCAGTATCAACGGCACACCCATTCAAACGGTGCAGCAAGTCCAGCAACAGGTGGAAGCAGCCACGATCGACGGTACACTTCAAATCATCGTTAACCGTAATGGACAAACGCAAACAGTGGCGGTGAAACCAGAGCCACTCCCTGTCAGAGAGCCTAACCAACGCAGTTAGCGATTAGCCAAACTGCAAGGTGAGGGGAGAGGGGTCAATTGAGTATTGGGTGTACCCCTGCTTCTGCCTCCTAAAGGCTCACCTGACTGTTTGTTTCGTCTTAAGCCTCTTCTACCGTTTCAACGTTATGCAGTCTGAAGTTTTGCCCGGTCGTAGTTTTCCCATTGGTGCGACTGTCTATCCGGATGGCGTGAATTTTTCGATCTTTTCTAAAAGCGCCAAGGCGTTGGAATTGCTGTTGTTCGATCGCGCGGGTGATCCGCTGCCTGCCCGTGTAATTACACTCGATCGCAAGCACAATAAAACCTTTTACTATTGGCACGTTTTTGTTTCAGGGATTGGTGCTGGGCAAATCTACGCCTACCGTGCCGACGGGCCGTTTGCACCCGAACTAGGACATCGGTTTGATTTCAACAAAGTTTTGTTAGACCCATATGCCAAAGCCGTCGTTGGTTGGGAGCATTACAGCCGCGAAGCCGCAATGCATCCCGGCGACAACTGTGCCCAGGCATTACGAGGCGTAGTGGTTGATCCCAGTGCTTATGATTGGGAAGGCGATGCGCCGCTGAGTATTCCTCACGAAGATAGCGTGATTTATGAAATGCACGTGGGCGGGTTTACGCGCCACCCGAACTCAGGCATAGCATCGGAAAAGCGCGGCACGTATGCTGGGCTGATTGAAAAAATTCCCTATCTGAAGGAACTAGGGGTAACGGCAGTGGAATTGCTGCCTGTGCATCAGTTTGACGAACAAGACGTGCAGCCCGGTTTGACGAACTACTGGGGCTACAGCACGATCGCCTTCTTTGCCCCACACACGGGCTATAGCTCTCGGCGCGACCCAATGGGACCCGTAGACGAGTTTCGTGACATGGTGAAAGCACTGCACCGAGAAGGGATTGAGGTCATTCTTGACGTAGTGTTTAACCACACCGCAGAAGGCAACGAGGATGGACCCACACTTTCCTTTAAAGGCTTAGAAAACTCGGCGTACTACATTCTGGAACCAGACCAGGAATACTACAGCAACTACAGCGGCTGCGGCAATACGCTGAAGGCAAACCACGACATTGTTGGACGGATGATTTTGGAAAGCCTCCTGTACTGGGTGGCAGAGATGCACATTGATGGCTTTCGCTTTGATCTGGCATCCGTGCTGTCGCGCAGTCGATCGGGGCAACCCCTCGAAGATCCGCCGATTCTCTGGACGATCGAATCTCATCCCATTCTCGCAGGCACCAAAATTATTGCCGAAGCGTGGGATGCCGCAGGGCTTTATCAAGTAGGGTCGTTTATTGGCGTTAGCTTTGCCGAATGGAATGGACCCGTTCGTGATGATGTGCGGCGCTTTATCAAAGGT
>JBGTJW010000666.1:0-3148 GCA_041744955.1 Stenomitos sp.
TTTTTCAAAACTTTGTGCGGTATCAATTTACTGTTGGTGAAAATATTGGCGCGGGTGACGTGAACTTTATGGAAGATGAAGCCCGTTGGGAAGTTGCCGCTGAGAAAGGTACGGCACAGCCTTTTATTGCCTCTCTGCCCGACAGCTATCACACCCAACTCGGACGGTGGTTTAAAAGTGGTCGTGAGCTATCAGGCGGTCAGTGGCAAAAAATTGCCCTTGCGCGAGCCTTCATGCGAACTAACGCCGACATCCTGGTGCTGGACGAACCGACCGCGGCGATGGATGCTGAAGCTGAAGTCCAAATTTTTGACCACTTTCGCGCTATGACGCAAAACCAGATGGTAATTCTCATTTCTCATCGGTTCTCAACGGTGCGGATGGCAGATCAGATTGTGGTGCTGCAAGGTGGCAAAGTGGTCGAACGCGGCACCCATGACGAACTGCTGCGATCGGGCAAGCGCTATGCTCAATTGTTCTCGCTACAAGCAGCAGGGTATCGGTAGGAGGATAGGGAAAGGCAGAAGGCAGAAGGCAGAAGGTGCAAGTTTTCTAGCCTCTGGTGCTTGATGCTGGTGCCTTTGCAGTCTAGGGTTCCATCAACAGGGTTCTGTGTTAGCAGGATTTCCCTAATGCCACCCGATTAAGTTCAAGAATGGGACAGAACACGCTGGCTTGCTGTGGAGTCAAATGCTGTTTGACTACTTGCTGCATCACTTCGTAGGTGGCATTGCAGCTTTTCTCAGCGCCAAAGGCTTTCATAATGCTCTGAAACCATAAGAGAAACCGTTCGCGCAGGGTTTCAGGATCGTCCATCAGCATGGCGATCGCAGAGTAGCGGAGAACCCGCACGGTATCGCGCTTCCATTTCACACTCACGTCTTCCTTACCACTGTGGAAGAGCATGGGGTCGATCGATCGCATTTTTGCTTCTACCTGTTGCACGATCGCACTTTCTACCAACTGAAGCGTTTGATAGGTCTGCAACCGAAGGCTAAAGGACTGGACGTAAGCATCGACAAAGGCTAACTCTTCGTCACTGGCAAAGCGACCATCTGTATCCATGCTCAACTTTTCTAACTGGCTCAACATTGGTAAGACCTCTTACAGGTTTCAGTTGGCTCAGTATACCCAGGGACAAGGGCTTTAGAACTCTTAATCTATTTTGAACGTGTGTCTACGGAAGCGCCTTACTGTTATCCGGAGAGCTTCATAAAACAACGCTCTTTAGTAGTAGTTTTACGCAAGGCTCTGAAAAAAAGTGGTGACAGTAGGAGAACTATCCTGATTGCCAGGTAATCACTTAGAAATAAAGCGGCAGACCATTAGTTAGGGAACTTCTAAAATGCTGGACGCGATCGCCCAGACGCTGGCAGAGCAAGCTGCTAAGCCCGTTCCACCTGCCAATGTTGACACTCAAGCTGCACTGGTCGCTCCGCAACAAACCGTCGTTCCCGTCCTCAACCCGACTGTGAGCGCTCCAGAGTCAATGCCGCCCGTTTCTTTGACTCAAGACGCGCCCAACGTTAGCGCCCAAGCAGTTGCGGTTCAAAGAAATATTCAAAAAAATGTTCAAAAAAATAATCAACCAGCGAATACCGAGGCTGCTGCTACCAGGAGCGTACAGCCTGCCTATCCCTCAGCAAATAAGGCTTTAGCAAATAAGGCTCTAGCCGATCAAGTTTTAGTAGATAAGGCAACGCAAAGTGTTACTACAGCTCAAGCTGCGGAGTCCGATCGCAGTCAACCGTTTAAGCAAGCTACGGTCAATCAGCGGCTAGTGCTAGAGCAAAAGCTGGCAGACATTGTTGCTAAAGAAAGACCTCTGAAAGAGGCAAAGCTGCGGGCAAACCTGGCAGCAGAAGCGATCGCGCTTGCTCAAGCCAGACAGTTTGCACAGGCACGCCAAATGGCTCAAGATGCGACGCTATCCCCTGAAGCCCAGGCAGACCTGTTGGCGCAAATTAATGCGATCGCGACCAGGCAACCGTTTCGAGCAACTATGGCAACGAAGCCACTGCTGCCAAAAGTACCTTTAGTTCAGACCAAAGCCCTGGTGCCAGCAAGATCAGGGCGATCGCTGCCTAGGGTCGTACCCTACACTTCGTCTCCAAACACTCCGCAGTATAGCTACATACCACCAGCGTCACCGAATTATGTCAGCTACGCGCTCAACGGCGTTGGGGGAACGATCGGTGGAATCGGAGTAGTCGTGGACGAGCAGCCCACCCCTGACCTCAACGGGCAAAACTGGACGGCAGCTTACGCTACGGGCACCCGTTCTAACGCTGAGCTTTGGAATGGGTTGAGCTTCATTTTCCCCTTAGCATCACCAGCACCGATCACGTCTCGCTTTGGCTGGCGAATCCATCCCATCAGGGGTAATCGGCGCTTTCACAGTGGCACCGATATTGGTGCGCCAATGGGTACACCCGTTTTAGCAGCAGCGTCTGGGAAGGTGACGCTTTCTGATCAGTTGGGTGGCTATGGACTAACAGTCGTTTTGTCGCACCAGGACAATACACGCGAAACTCTCTACGCACATCTTTCGGCACTCATGGTTAAACCGGGTCAATGGGTTGAACAAGGTGATGTTATTGGGCGAGTGGGCAGCACTGGCTTATCGACGGGTCCCCATCTGCATTTTGAGCTACGTCAAAAAACAGCTCGTGGCTGGCAGGCGATCGACCCTGGTGTGCCGTTGAAAGCGGCTCTGGCGCGTTTGGTGAAAGCAAGGCAGGCAGGCTAGTTGTTGAAGCAACCTTAAATGAGTCAGTCAAGGTTCTTGTCAGTGTGTGAAGAAGTGGGGAAGTGAAGGGGTGAAGGGGTGACGGGGTGAAGGGGTGTGTATTCAGGCAGAAATGGTTGTGAGTTAGGCGGCGACGCTTGTGGCTGCTTTGTGATCCATTGAAGTATCTGGGCGTAGTGGCAATGAAGGATGTTTTTGGGGAGGCACTAGGGTTACCGTTATCCATTCGGGATTGTAAAGTAGTTTGTGTCAATAGAGAAATACTCGTCAATTAATTCGGGTCGAAAGGTCATGGGTTTGTGTCTCAGGTAATTAGTTCATTAGATCTTATTTTGACCTTTGACACAATCTAATTTACAGTCTTTTACTGTTCACTGCTAGCTGTTCTCTGATCGCTGC
>JBGTJW010000667.1:0-5061 GCA_041744955.1 Stenomitos sp.
AATCGAGAAACGGCAACGGCAGAAAAAGCGGCAGCAAAAAGAGGTTGTATCTGCGCCCCCCAAATCTAAAGCGAGCGTCCCCCGTCCGCCCTCAACCGCCGCCATAGTGCCCTGTAAGTCTGAAGTCCAAGAATCAACCCCTTTAGATAGCGGTCCACCCAGTTCAGCCCCTGAGAAGCCAAAAAAGCCCGTGCCCTATGTGCGAGTTTACGAAGACTATGACCAACTGCGCCGGGAGGCAAAACACTTGTAATGACAGACCCCAAAGCAACCGAAATCATCATCCCCCCGCCTCAAAAGCTGAATGCGCCAACGCAGCAGCAGCTTGAGCGGTTACAAAATCACAGCATTGTCGAACTAGAAATGGTGCAGCAATTTCATCGTTGGCTGGATGACAAACGCCAGTGTCGGCAAGCCTGTCGCGTGGTCGGTGACTCCCGCACGGGCAAAACGGTTGCCTGTAATGCTTATCGGCACAAACATAGTGAACCGCGATCGAGTGGGGAATTCGCCTTTGTGCCTGTGATGTATCTGCACGCGCCGACCGAATCGGGACCGCGAGAACTATTTGTGGGGTTGTTGGAATACCTACAATATCGGATTACGCGCGGGACGATCGCCGACTTACGAGATCGAGTGTACCGTCTGCTAAAAACTTGCCAAGTCGAAATGATCATCCTGGATGAAGCCCATCGGATGCGCCCCAAAACCTTTTCAGAACTGCGAGACATCTACGACCTGCTCAACATCTCAGTCGTCCTAGTGGGAACCGATCGCCTCGATGCCGTGGTGCGACGCGACGAGCAAGTGTACAACCGCTTCATGCCGTGTCATCGGTTTCACCGGATGGACAGCCAAATGCTAGAAGACACCACCGCCATTTGGGAGACATATGTGTTGCGACTGCCGCAGCCCTCGAATTTAACCAGTGCGCCGATGCAGAAGATTTTAGCAACATCGACACGAGGCTACTTAGGGTTGTTAGACGACATTCTCCGCAACGCAGCAAGGCAAGCATTGCAGTCAGGACGATCGGACATCGACCTCAATCTGTTAACCCAAGCGGCAGCGGAGTATCACTAATGGAATCTGAGAGCTGGGTCTTTCGGGTCAATGCCCACCCGGATGAGAGCCTAGGGCATTTTCTCGGTCGGTTTCGACGCGCCAATGTCCTCAGTCACAAAGTGGTTGCAGAACATTTAGGTATTCGCGTCGAGTGGGTTCGAGACTGGGAAACTCCTTCACGCCGCCGCAACCCGACTCCGCTTCAACTCATTGCCTTATCAAAACTGACTGACGTTGACCCGCAGCAATTAACTCAAATGCTGCCCCCAGAGCCACTGCATTTAGCAACCCGACTTTGCCCTGCTTGTTATGTGGAAGCGCCAGTGCATCGATCGAGGTGGCAAAGCGCAACAATGAACCACTGCGATCGCCATTCAATGTCTCTGCTATCTGCCTGTTCAGGCTGTGGTGCTGGATTTCGGACACCCGCGTTGTGGGAGAGCGACCCTTGCGGTATCTGCGAAGCAGCGCGCTGCCAGCAGTGTGGATTAGCCTTTGCTCAGATGCAATCTACACCGGAGTCTTGAACTCGTTGTTAAGCCAGGGTCAAAAGTAACTTGATCGCCCAAATCACTTCTCTGCCGCCTGTCGGTTCATGGGCTTGCTGAAATTGCTGCTTCAAGTGTTTGAATAAAGCTTCCTGTTCCAGGACATTTGAAGCGTAAGCCCATTGCCCTGGCGTGAGGCGACGAGTAATGAGTGCGCGATCGTGGGTAATCTTTTCAGTATTGAGCGCAGCACAAGTGGCAAAGAAGGCGGGTTGTAGGGATTTAATCTGCTGTTCTAACTGAACCAACTGAATACGCAACTCAATCATGGACTCAATGACATCATCTGGGGCAATGAACTGGGTAGATTCGGTAGAGGCAAGAGTTTGCGTCCTGTGTTTCTGCTCTCAGAGTCTAATAAAATCACTAATAGAATGACCTTGATGGACGCGATTGTGACGTTCGCCGAGACCATGGGTTCTGTGATGGAGAGCGATCGCCTCAGCTTTTGCCTTGAGGACGGCATCAATTTTCGGCTGAGAGGCTTTGCCAACCTGCTTGAGCAAGTCCTTCATGATGGGAATGGAGATCGTCCAGCGTTCCTGGTGGGAAGTGGCAACAGAGTCGTTGTAATTAAGAATGGCATCAAGTGCTCTGAGGGCATCGGGGTCCAGCTCTCCTGAAGATTTTCGAGCCACAGCCGCTGCATGGGGCAGGATAGCTGGAAAGGAGGCGGTTTTTTCGACTGGAACGGGAGTCAGTTCTGGCTGAGGAGCGCGCTGCTTGGCAGAGACTGCAAAGGTCGCCCTTTCTGGTTCTGAGGATTGCGCCAAAGTCTCTGTTGCTGCGCCCCCCGAGAGAAATTGTTGAATGCTTTGGAGTCTAGAGCGAGTTTGCTGGAGTTCCCTGTTCAGTTGCTCATTCTCATGGCGTAACTGCTCCACTTCCTGTTGCAGCAGAGGGTCAGCCTTGGTGGAATTGGCAGAGTCGGCGCGCTGTTTGGCAGAACCCGCCAGGGTCGCCTCAATCGCCTGATTTTTTTCCTGTTGAGTCAAAGCTAAATCAGCTTCGAGAGCTTCGACGCGGCCCGTGAGCCAAGCCAGCGTTTTCGCTTGGTCAGCGACGGTTTGAGAGACAGGGACAACAGGTTCCAGAATAGGTTGAAGCGATTGCGCCTCAACTCCTGCGACGTTCGGCATCGTTGTCTCGCCGAGAATTACCCCCTGTTCTAGCCTCAAAAGGATTTCTGACAATGCCAAATCATAGCCTTTTCCTTTTCCCCGACGGATCTCAATCCCCAATTGTCCTGCCGCCCCTTTTAATAGGTCCAGATCCACTGAAACCGTTTTCATTCGCCGAGTCATCCGTCGTTTAGTCCCTTGAGAATCATCAATCACCTGCGCCTCTCTTGCTACCACAGGTAATGCCTCCAGGGCTTGCGAAATTGATTCAAAGAACTGTTGCTCACCCGGATGAGTTGTATCCATTGCCGTCACCTCCAAATCGATAAATTGTTGGGTTTCTACCAAGGAAGCGATCGCGCTGCTCTCCTGTCGTTGTGATCGCTTAAACGTCCCAATCACCTCCACGCCGCCATAGCCCAACTTAATGCCTTGCCTGCCGTCAAGGTTGCCAGCGCGATCGCCAATCTTATAGTCGTTGTAGTGTCTCGAAGCAGCCAAAGAGCGTTTCAGTGTGGCATCAGCGGCATCTTGAAACGCATAATGCCCTTGAATGGCGGCTTTATACTCATTGGCATCGACTGTCGGTGGCGCATACCAAAAGGTCGCGATCGCGGCATAGACGGAGCGAAACAAGTGAGTAAAAAGATTGTCACGCCCATCGCGCTTGGGCACTAGTTGAGAGAACTGACGATCGCAAGCTGCTGCCACCGCCTGAGAATACTTCTGATTGATTTGTTCCGCCATTAACCCTTCAGCCGGACACATCAGGCGCAACTTTGCCAGCGCAGCGATTACCCGTTCCGCCGTCGTCAACGTCGGAATTTCAAACGAAAGCGCCTGAGACTCTCCTCGTCGCTTCAATGCCCCCGAGAAGACCACACTCCACTGAGACTTCGGTAGAAAGTCAGCCGTACCGAGGACCTCACTAGAGCGCCTGCCCGTGAGCACGACCAATCCTGCTGCCACCTCTGCCCATTCTCGACTTTCCAGTAATCGCACCGCCTGAGCCACAATGGCATCAGGATTATCCAGAAGTACAACGTTTTCATTGCGCCGAGCGACCTGTTCCTCAATCGGGTTATTAATGATTGTCCACTCCGCCACCGTAAAATTCATGCTCTCCAGTGCCACATGCCCTTCTCCAAGGCGAGACTTGATCGCGCCTCGGACATCGGTCATCAAATTGCGCTGCTGCTTGAGCGCCGACATGCCATGATCTGCCCATTGCTGCCGCATCCAGGTCGTCCATTCGGTTGCCAGAGCCAGATCTTCAGGCGTATTCTGCAACCGCTCCACAGCGGGCAAATACTCATCTACTAAAGTTTGTAGCCATTTCCGCACGATTGCCCCCTCACCGATCTGCTATTATCTTATCTAACTTACTCACTTTTTGCAAACTATCTTATTTGTTCTAGCTCAGCTAAGTTAGTTGTTCACAAGTTCACAGCCCAGCGCGAGTTCGCGGAGAAGGTCTGACAAAGCCTCTGCCGGAACGTCAAGCGCGATCGTAGAGATTCTTCAAAGACAGTGAATTCTACCTAGTGGAACTCTTGGAAGGGTAGGTTAGGGAAGACGAGTCGGAAGATTTTGTGCCTGCGGCTGATTTAGAGCCAGGAGCATTGAGAGGAAAATATTACACCGCTTCGTTTGGAATATTGTGCACGTCTCCAAAAAAGCGGCGGGCTTTTCTAGAAAGAAGTCTTAAAGGATGATAGGTCACTCATCCTTTAATGTGAAACTCTCAGGTTTACTGCTGCTGAGTGAGCCAAGCGTCTAGGTCATCTGGGGTAGAGAAATTGAGCAGAGCGATCGCCAGTGCAGTGAGTTGGTCTAAATTCAGGGAAGAGATGCGATCGCGTTGTGCGTCAGAGAGCGACCCAACACGTTGTTCCAGTTGAAGAGAAATGAGCGATCGCTGCCCAAGTTGTCGCCCTTCTTCCCGCCCTTTTTCCTCACCTTCGTGCAAGATTTCTTGATAGATTACAGATTCCCGCATCATCCCCTCCCGAAATACGCGCCGGATTTCCTCTTTATCGTACTTCAACCCTGCCATTAGCTGCACGTATGAGGACATCTCCTGTCGCTCGGTTAGCTCAGGGATTTCAGCCACCTGCCGCACAATGCGATCAAGTAACAGGCTAGAATCTTGAGTCCGAGTCAGAGAGGCAAAGGGTAACAGCGCTGCATCCTGCAAAAAGCGTTCTGGGTCTTGCTCCCACAGCTTGACCACTTGGTATTCATGCCGCGTCAACTCAAACTCAAACACCGTCTCGATCGTCGTCCCCTCGCTGGGCGGTAACAAAACTACCACTACCTGAGTCACA
>JBGTJW010000668.1:0-5190 GCA_041744955.1 Stenomitos sp.
AGCCGACTTAAAAGCGCGTATTCTTAAGTTCATCAATTATTTCAACCGCACGATGGCAAAACCTTTTCAGTGGACTTATAAAGGCAAAGCTTTAGCCGCCTAAAATGGTATTCGTACTTGTGCCGTAGCCTACTAGGGTCATCTCTTTATTCAAGCAGTCAAACTCGAATCTAAGCCTGCGGCAGGGCAAAGCCCAACGGTTGGGACATCCGCTCCCGCATGACGCAAGGTTGAGTCAAAGATTGTCCTCTTAATCATAAATCGGCAGGGTGTGATGGAAGCGATGGAGCAGTGGGTCGGGATCGATGTCTGTCAACGCTGGTTTGATGTGCCTCTACGACCGCAAGTCGTCAGTGTTTGAGTCAGCAATCATGAGAGTGGCATTCAAGCGCTACTGAAGCATCTGAAAGTGCCTGGGAGTGTCGGTCGCATTATTTTGGAGTCCACGGGAGGGTATGAGCGGCAGGCAGCCTTGCAGTTATGGGCACTGGACTACCCAGTTGTGGTCATGAATGCCCGTCAAGCCCGCAACTTTGCCAAAGCTGCCAATCAGCTCGCGAAAACAGACCAAGTCGATGCCGTCCTTTTGGCTTGGTTCGGCGCAGCGCTCAAGCCGCCGCTTCGCCCCTTTGCCAGTGAGACGCAAGCGCAGCTCCAAGACCTGGTGACGCGCCGCCGCCAGTTAGTGGAGCTGCTCACCACTGAACAGAACCGCTTGTCAGGTCTACGAGGAACGGCTCAAGCCGATGTGGAAGCCCCTCTCGCTTGGCTGCGCCAACGAATCCAGCAGTTGGATGAGCAAATAGAAGGGCAAATCCATCAATGCCAGGAAGGGCAAGCCAAGCACACTCGGCTGAAAAGCGTTCCAGGCGTGGGTAAAGTCGTGGCGGCGACACTTTGAGCACTCTTGCCAGAACTCGGTCAACTCTCGACGGCAAAGATTAGTACCCTTGTAGGCGTGGCTCCACTGAACCGCGACAGTGGACAAATGCAGGGTAAACGGACGATTTATGGTGGACGGGCGGCGGTGCGTCAGATGCTTGACATGGCAACCCTGGTGGCGGTGCGTCATAATCCGCTCATCAAAGCCTTCTACGACCAATTGCTCAAGCGCGGCAAAGCGACCAAAGGAGCGTTGGTCGCCTGTATGCACAAGTTATGAACGATCCTCAATGCCATGCTGAAACATGGCACAGACTGGCAGCCACCCTAGCCACCTGGATCACACCTTCCTGTTCAATCTGCATGATTCGCTTGACATGCAAGATAATCGCTTCTCCTTGCGGCTCACTCTCTGTGCCGAAACTGATAAGACTCTTCTGTTGCGCCCCAAACCTGCTGACCAGCCGCATCAAAGCCACGATCCCAGGTATCCATGCCGATCGCCCGCAGTACAATGTGGTTTTTGATTCTGACTGCGCCTCGAATATTGGCAGGGCAGCCATCTGCCGGAGTATTGCCGACGTAAGCATCCCCAGAAGGCTTGAGAAAGACACTACAAACAACCGTACCGAGGTCGCGGCGCTGAATGGTACGATCGCTCTCTGGCTTAGCACAGAAATTGATCCAGGCAGTTGGTGTCGCAGGCTTGAAGGAGAGTGAGCGCACACTCTGACTGTAGGCACTGGGGCTAATCTGCAAAAAACGCTGCCGATAAGGGCTTGCCAGATTTTTTATCAACGCTTGCTCTTGGTAAAGAAAAATTGAGTTGTGTTGCCCCTCTGCCTCAGTCGTTGTCAAGCGAACACGGCAAGTGATCATTCTGACATTCGGGGCGTTGACGTTGGCGAGGGCTTGGGCTGATGTATCCATCACTCCCTCAAGACGTGCGGCAACCGTATCAGCCTGCTGCTCTAGCGCAAGTTGAGCCGTGTCACTAAAGGCAGGCGAGACGATCGTTACGAGGCAAAACGTTCCAACCAACACGATCACGGATTGATACTTCACAGCAGTGTAAGTAGGAAGGCATAATCTTTTGTAGGATGGGTTAGCGATAGCGTAACCCATGCGGACGTTGGGTTTCATGCTTCAACCCAACCTACGACCATCTTATATTTAATTCCACCTACCTACTTATGAGTTCAACAGAACACGGTTAATTGTGAAGATATTAGCGCGATCGCGAGACAACTACTAACGCTAGGCTCACCAGCTCGAGCGCTTATCTTCCCCGCGCCAGCCGTGTATCCGCCTGGGCAAGTGCTGTCTGCCAGGTTTGATAGCCAGTCGCATTCAGGTGTAGCCCATCAGTCGTCAGGTCATCGCGTAAGCTGCCGTCTACATCGGCAAAGGCAGTATATAAATCGAGGAACGCCGCACCGTCCTGTTGCGCGATCAACGCTAGCCGTTGATTGAGTCGACCAACGCGATCGCCCGGAACAGCAGCCGTACGGGTTGGTAAAATCGACTGCACTACAATCTGAGCGTGCGGATGCGCCCGTTTCAGGCGACGGACAATCTGACGCAAATTCCATAGAATTTCGTTGTCGGTTGCGCCTTGCTTCAGATCGTTCACACCCGCCATGACGTAGATGGCTTGGGGACGGGCACCCGCAAAGGTTGATAGTCGCCGCAGGATAGCGCTGGTATTTTCGCCAGAAATTGCCTGATTGAGCCAGAGTTGGTTGGCAGGCAGGCGATCGCTCGGAAACCACAGGCTGAGTGAATCGCCTACCATAATGGAGAGACGACGATCGCCCTGTCCCCTGGTAGCGGCTCTGGCTTCCAGTGCTAGCAGTTGCCGCCATTGTCGATCGGTCGGGTTGCTAGTGGTCTGCTGCCAGATCTCTCGGAAACTATCGATCGGCAGGCGCGTGTAAAGGCGACCCGATCGAATAGCGGCAAAACGCTGCCAGTACAATTGTCCCCCTGATCGAGGTAACACAGGAGCTGGTTGAGCAAACTCTGTAACACTCTGGTTAGGATCAGGGCGTACGCTCGGCTTCAAAAGTGCCTTGTTTTGTGATGCTTGCTTGGCGGCATCTGCCTCACGCAAGCGGATTGTCTGCCAATCAAAGGCGGTCAAAGAGGCATTCGGCGGTGGTGGAGTCTTGAGAGCCTGTTCTGACGAAGCTTTTGCCATCACCGCAGCCAACAGGGAAAGATCAGTCATTGTCGCTGCAAGAAACCTATGCTTTCTTAGTCGCGATCGGTAGGCTTGATCAGGAAAGTTTTGGGCAAAATTTGCGTTGTCAAATAAAAATTTTTCCCTGTTCAAGCTGTCTGGGCAACTTGAGGGGCGTTGGGACGAGCGAGCGAGCCATTTGACATGATCAACACTCTATCTGTAGACAAGTGATGTTGAAAGGCATCAAGGTAAAATAGAAAATGGAAAAGTTATTGGCATCAACGTACGAGAGCGCTGGCGTTAGGCTAGCGAACGATTACGTAGTCAGAGCCGGAAACCTTTATTTTTAAGTTGGAGCAAAAATGGCAATTAATTGTGCGGAAGCCTGTACTAATGGCTGTGTTTTGGGTGACAAATGCCCCAACCTTGAATACAAAGCCAAAGCCGCTAAGTTCATTAGCGAAACTTCGTTAGACCAAATGCTAGAGATGGCAGAAAACGCCATTCGCAAGAAGCGAACGGAGCCACCCCAGTGGATTTTGCCTGAAGAGTAAAGCACTTTGCAGCTAAACATTATTTATTTTGCAGCTAAACACTATTTGTGCCCTGAATGCAGGGTAAACGCATCAAAAATCTCGTTGAGAATGTGCATTAGCCTGAAAAATATTGACGCTGAGAGTTTGTATCATAAATTGGTCATCTAACCCCGCTCGATAGTGTTTCATCGCCAAACTGCCATTCGATCGCTCCTGGCGCAAACGGTTGCGTGCCAAGCGACGTAGCAGGCTCATGTTACGGAGAGCATAGTCTTTGTGCCTACTCCAACACGGTGGGATGACTACCTTTGAGTGCCAGGATATAGCCGCCCATCGCATTAAGGCTGATGCGGCAACCGGACAGTGCTAGCTGTGCAAGCAACACAGGAATCGCCGTAATTTCGACACTGTCCCAACATGATGCGATGCTCACTGACCCAGGCACTCACCCGTTGCAGCGCGTTGATGCCCCCCTGCCAGTCTTAAGCCCCTTCCACGGTTGTGCCATTAAGGGCAATCAGTCGGGCTTCTCGTATGGCTACCAACGCGTTGACCCACTGCTGAAAACTCACCTCTAATGCTTCTGGGTCGAGTCGGGCAAAGACACGGGTTCCCAATAGTTACTGAAGCTTGCTTTAACGGACTCAGCCTGCAAGGCAGAAACCTTTTGATGCTGGTGTCGTCTCGTTATCAGTTATCTCACTCGTTTTACCCGCATGGTTCATGGGAGTAGCCCATATAAATAGCTCATATAAATAACGATCGGGTAAGGGGACAATGCACAAGAAAAGCGGTCTTACCTAGTTTGGAAGCGGCTCTCTGTGCCTTGGTTAGTGCTTAAGCCTAAAAAGATCTGAGATTTTAATTGTCCTTTATGCTTGTATTAGCGCCAAGAGTACAAAGGACGATCGGTAACAATGAACGAAACTGGCTATGGCTTAAGCGTTTTGGCTGCTTGACAAACTAGGGGTGCAAGGCTCAACAGTTTGAGGTCTCACTTTTAAAAAACACCTGTTTGACTGCATTCATATAGCGTTTTCCAGCAATGTGTTGTCACAGTGTCCTGAGTCGTCTGTTCGGTTAAATTTGTTGATTGGGTGTGTTGCTTGAAAGTCCCTCATGTAAACCTGAAGATGGCTAGAAAACTGCCGCTACCCAAAACAGAACCGCTGACTATTAAGACTCCTTCAACAACGAAGCGTTTAACCAACATACTGAAATCTCGACTGCACGGACCAGAACCAGGTGGCTTTGGGCATTTTGCAGTGGGTGCATTGGCGATCGCTGCTGCTCTCTTAACTGCCAGCCAGTCTAATTTAAACCAACTGCTAGAGCGGCAGGTACAAACGCTGTTTTTTGAATTGCGTGGTCCAGTTGCTCCGCCAGAGGATGTGGTTATCCTGACGATTGACGAGGATTCAATTGCTCAGGGGACAAGCGTTTATCAGAATGACCCCCAAAAATATGCGTTTTTAGAGCCATTGCAGAAATGGCCCTGGAATCGGGTGGCTTACGCCCGTGCGATCGACCGTTTGATGGCAGCAGGTGCGCGTTCAGTGGTGATCGATTTGATTTTTGATTCTCCTA
>JBGTJW010000669.1:0-4668 GCA_041744955.1 Stenomitos sp.
CAGAAGGCAAAAGGCTGAAGGCAGGAGGTAACGTTGTTGACTCCACAAGCGAAGCAGGAGTCAACAACGTTAGAGGAAGGCAGGAGGCTGAAGGCTAAATCAACTTAAGACTCTCCACGGTTGAACGGCGATCGCGAAGACGGTCAGCCAAAGTAAGACGCTCCAGCGGGTGAGTTGGAGGGCGCGATCGAGGGTATCTGCGGTAATGGGCTGCACGGCATCACCGAGTAAGGGCTTGGGTTTGGCAATGCCCCGATACCAGTTGATCCCACCAACCTGCACGTTTAAAGCGGCGGCATAGGCACATTCGCTCCAGCCAGAATTGGGGCTGGGGTCTTGGGGTGCATCGCGCTGACAAAGCCGCCAGACGTGGAGCGGTCTTCGGGAGAGCAGAGCGATCGTCAGCACCGTCAACCGACAGGGAACCCAGGTCAAGGCATCCTCTGTTTTGGCGCTGAACCAGCCCAAGTCGGTGTAGGGCGCATCACGATAACCAACCATTGAATCCAGCGTACTGGAGGCTTTATACGCCAGCGCTAGCGGTACACTACCGATATCCGGCAGCATGGCTCCTACCAGAGCGTAGAACAACGGCGCAAGCACCCCATCGGTTGCGTTCTCTGTCACCGTCTCAAACATGGCTCGCAGGATGTTCGGTACGGTCAAGCGATCGGTGTCACGACCCACGTATTGGCTCAGGCGCAAACGGGCATTGACCAGATCTCCTGCTGCCAACGGTTCTAGCACGTCGCTGACTGCGTCTCGTAGGCTTCTGGCGGCAAAGCAGCTTGCCAGTAGGATAGTTGCCACAACGGTGCCCAACAGCGGGTGAAGGTGATGGGCGATCGCCACCATGAACCAACCGACCCACCCACTGCCCAGAATGCAACTGCTACCCAGAACCACTCCAGCCCACCGCAACGCAAACGGGGTGTGAAAAACAGCGAATGCGAACCGGGTAACGTGAGCAATCATCCAGCCGATCCCCTGCACTGGATGCCACCAGCCTTTAGGGTCGCCGATCAGATAATCCAGCGCTGCCGCAAAAACTAAAATCCCGATCGAGGAAACGTGCGTAGAGGCGTAAAACGTGCTAATGGACAGACTATCGTGGCTCCCGCTAAACATGAGGATAATATTACAATCTATTACGTCCCCCCAGGGACAGGGAGCGCTATGCCGCAAAATTAACTACGAGTGGTAATTGAGTCTGACATCGGTGCGTGACTCATGTGTTCAGGTTTTCTAAGCGTTCAGGTATGCTCAATGCTTGTCTGGATGCCGATGTCTCTGAGTACTGCAAGCGTATCGATCGAACCCATCGTGGTCATTCGCAACGGTAGTCCCGGCGAAACCGCCCTGGTTTCAGAATAGATTCAGCCTGAGTGGAAGTTTTTCCCTCTCACCACGGTCAGTAACACCAACGGTTACATTCTTCTGGAGGAATCCATCAATGAGTATTGTCACGAAATCGATCGTGAATGCAGACGCTGAAGCTCGCTACCTCGGCCCTGGCGAACTCGATCGCATCAAAAACTTCGTCACCACCGGCGAACGGAGATTGCGGATTGCCCAAACATTGACCGAATCCCGCGAGCGCATCATCAAGCAAGCTGGCGATCAAATGTTCCAAAAGCGTCCTGACATTGTTTCACCCGGCGGCAACGCTTACGGTGAAGAAATGACCGCTACCTGCCTGCGTGACCTCGACTACTACCTGCGTCTTGTGACCTATGGTGTGGTTGCTGGTGATGTCACTCCGATTGAAGAAATCGGTATTGTTGGCGTGCGTGAGATGTACAACTCTCTGGGCACCCCCATCCCTGCGGTTGCAGAAGGCATTCGTGCCATGAAGAATGTTGCGTCTGGACTTCTGTCTGGCGAAGATGCGGCTGAAGCTGGTGCTTATTTCGATTACGTCATTGGCGCTATGCAGTAGTGATTTCTGCTTACTGCTAAGTATTTGAAGATTACGAAATTCTAAGGACTCAAAATCATGGCACAAGACGCAATTACTTCTGTTATTAACTCTGCCGATGTTCAGGGCAAGTACCTGGACAGCAGCGCACTAGAAAAGCTGAAGGCATACTTCAACACTGGTGAACTGCGCGTTCGTGCAGCAGGCACCATCAGCGCTAACGCGGCTGCGATCGTCAAAGAAGCTGTGGCAAAGTCCCTGCTGTACTCTGACATCACCCGTCCCGGTGGCAACATGTACACCACCCGTCGCTATGCTGCTTGCATCCGCGACCTCGACTACTACCTCCGCTACGCAACCTATGCTATGTTGGCAGGCGATCCTTCCATCCTTGATGAGCGCGTGCTCAACGGCTTGAAGGAAACATACAACTCTTTGGGCGTTCCCGTTTCGGCAACGATTCAAGCAATCCAAGCCATTAAAGAAGTGGCGGCTGGTTTGGTTGGTGCTGATGCTGGTAAAGAGATGGGTGTCTACCTTGACTACATCTCCTCTGGCTTGAGCTAGAGTTAATCTGCTAGCTAACAACCTTTAGCATAGCTTTGGAGTTTGGAAGTCTGGGGTGAGTGTTAGCTTGCCAAAGGCTGATCGCTATAAGCGCTTAGTTTTAACGATCTAACATTGACTTTTGACTTCCAAACTTCTCTTCCAACTTCCTCTAAGGTGAGTTGCCGTGAATGTATCAGACCGTTAGCTGATACTGTTAGTCATCAAAACACGGTGGACTTGCATTCAATCACGGCTGACCTTGTTCAGATTCAAGCGTTCTTCTTTCTGTTACGCCTTTATACGCCCTTAATTAGGAGAAACTATTCCTATGCGCTTCTTTAAAATTACTGCTTGTGTTCCCAGTCAAACCCGCATCCGCACACAGCGGGAACTGCAAAACACTTATTTCACGAAGCTAGTGCCCTATGACAACTGGTTTCGTGAGCAGCAACGCATTATGAAAATGGGCGGCAAAATCATTAAAGTTGAACTAGCAACCGGTAAGCCTGGAACAAACACAGGTCTTGCGTAACGTCCGCTACAAGATGAAAAGATGTAGATTCGTTGGGTAGACGCGGCTGAGACAGCAAGTAATCCTTGTTTCAGCATGACGGTAAAGAGCCGAACAATCTCCCCAATTGTAATCGATCGCCAAGTTCTTGATTCAGCTACAAGACATTAGCTGCATTGAATTTAGAAGCAGCGATCGAGACAACCCATTAATGCCACTAACAACTTCCTTGCCCCATTGCTTTCTCTAGCGGTGGGGCAATTGCTTGAGTACGACAGAGCAGCTTCAGCCGATAGCGCTCAGGCTTTGCGAACAGAAGGGGTTGCCGCCTCTCCAATAGCCTTGGTTTGCTTACGTCTGCTACCACCTCTGATCGAAGATTACATTCAGCCAAGAACGGCTCTAGTCCCACAGATAGATGGTTTCTACTAAGCACTTGTGTCACTTTGAATTCAAGTGTTTTTCAGCAACGGTTATGGACGACTTCAAGCTATCACTCGTCATCTTTTTGATTAAGGGTGGCTTTACTCTAGGGCAAGACTTTTCAATGGATGCCAACGGCGATCTAATTATTGGCACCCTGGAAACGTTTTCTGCCTTATCAGAGTTTATGGACTCCCTTCACTAGAGCCGAGTCATGCCGATCGCAGTGTTTGGGTTTGCCAATGGCGCTGCTGAAGCTGGTGCATATGGTTAAACAGTTGCCAGCAGTATTGCTCTGGTAGACCACACGTTACGGCACCCCGTAGTACAACGTTGAAGTACCAGTCGTTGGGTGCCATTTCTTCGTCAAGTTTGTCAACCACTACATAAGTCCGCACATTGGCATACGGTTGATTTTGAAAGTGTATTTCGACTGTTTCGTGCCGATAGCCGCCGCTAGGAACCTCTTCACGTTCATCCAGGCGATCGCTCAAGCGCCAGGGCAATTGGTACAAAACCCCTTCTACCGATGCGGTTGGGTCTTTCACGACATCCAGTACACCACAGTTGCGATGGAGCGATCGACGGTAAAAGCCGAGCCTGTAACCCTTGAGGGTGGCTGGTCCCAGCACAAACGGATGCGTCAGTTCACCCAGCGTGCGCTTTAAATCGACAGGGCACATACAAGAGCCATAGGCAAAGTAGTAAAATGTCGGCTCCACAGGGCGAACCTGCGTTTGCTGAGCCGTCTCTTGGGCAACTAACTGAGCCTGCGGTTTGCTGCGATCGAAGGGTTTGACCATGACGTTTAGGGGGAATGAGACGAAAAAGCTTCGAGCAATCTTACAACCTAGAGTACCCTATTCCGATAAGAAAACTGTAGATTCATCCAGCCGGATGTGACAAAAATCCAGCAGAAAAAGTGATTAAGGCAAAAAGGCTGCGTTTGCTGAAGTTTAATCCAACTTGTTAGGGAACGCCTGATCATGGCAAGCAATTTATCGACTCTTCAGGAACTGCGCCATTATTACGTAGCTCTTAGTGCAAGCTTCATCGTTACCTGGGTGATTTCACTGGAGTTGGTCGCACCGTTAGTCTGTGGAAAGCCTTTATTTTGAAGTGTTTTCGCTGTTGCCAGAAGCATTTCAAGCTGCCTACTAAGTAGGAGGGCTAACTGAAGCACCATGTTAGGTGACAATACAACTGGGCTCTTCCAAGCTTTTGGTGATCTTGCGTCATCAGCCGAACGATGACTGATAGATAGAGC
>JBGTJW010000670.1:0-4631 GCA_041744955.1 Stenomitos sp.
CCCAAGGACTACAAAACTAAAGTCTACGCAACCAGCGGTTGGCAAAGGTCATCTTGTAGTGTGAGTTCGTAGTCAGCAGCGGCTTGAATTGCCTGTTGCATGATGGGTTGAACAGCGAGACCTTGCTCATAGAGCCTCAACCAGCGTTGTGCTTCGTTGCCCTCTCGCAAAATTTTCTTTAAGGGCAACAGAAAACAGCTAAAGCCTTCCTGCTTGGCGATCGGCCAGACCTCCTGATAAAGCTCCTCGATCCAGTCTTTCGCCAGGATGGGGCTACCGTCCTTCCAGTGCCTCAGCTCAGCGTCCAGACTCAGGCGAGCGGCGGCGCTTTCATTTGCGTCAGCCAGGTCAGCTAAAGCGTGCGATCGACTGGCTGCGGGTAGTTGGCTACTTGCCAGCGGATCAAGTGATGGATCGGCAAGAAGCTGTAACAAGCGAGCCTCTAGCAATGCTGTAATGGCAAGTAAGGCAACGGGATCGATCACCAGATCGCAAATCCTCAGTTCTAACCGATTGAGGTTATAGGGGCGGCGATCGCCATTGGGGCGTACAGACGACCAGAGGTGACGCACGTTTTGCATGGTTCCGGCTGCAAGCTGTTGCTCTGTCCACCGGATGAAATGAGCATGGCTCTCAAATAGCGGCACTTCGGCAGGCGTTTTGGGAAACAAGCCCCAACGGGTCGAGTGGTAGCCCGTTACTGCTCCACCGAGAAACGGTGACGAGGCACTCAAGGCGAGATAAAGCGGTGCTTCTAGCCGAATCAAGCGACACGCCCGCATCAGCAAGTCTGGGTCACTAATGCCAACGTTAATGTGAATGCTGGCAGTAACGACGCTGGTGCCGTAGGTTTGCTCAATATAGGTGTGGTAAGGATTATCAGGATCAGACCGCCAAAAGCGATCGACTTCGCCCAACGACAGCGTACTGCCGGGAATCAGCGTGTAGTCCCCTAGCTGTTGCAGGTAGTGACGCAGTTGCAAACGTGGGCGTACTAAATCGCATAAGAGCCGTTCGTAGCGGTAGCAGGGCGGCGTTGTATATTCCACATTGCGGCTGTCTGGTTCACGCACAAACCCGTCTAGCGCCGCCACAATTTTGTCAGATAGCCCAACGATATTACCGTCTGGGGTACTGGTGTAAATCTCAACTTCAAACCCTTTTGACAGCATGATACGTTTTCCCTCAGTTGAGCGGTCTTCCTTTAGTATCTGGGAAAAGGTCAATCATACATCGCCTGAAAGGGTTGATGCTGGGAGAGACGCTGAGAATTGCAGCAGGGCGTAGTGCGATCGCCCCTCCTGTGACTTAGTTTTATAATCTATAGCCGTAGCCATACTGGTTAGGACGGGGTCTGGGGTAGAGGGTTCTGGGGCGCACTCGGCATTCCTGTGTTGATGACAGCGAACGATCGTGGCGGCAGTTGGCACGTTCGTCATTCTCAAAGGGCTGGGTCTTTTTAGGGGACGGCGAGTCAAGCCTGAAGTCGAAGTCGAAGATTTAGATATCTACGCGCATGGTGAGGGGCTTCCGGTGAAGAGATTCGTAGTGAAATCGCTTTTGCCAAACCGATCGATCAGTCGTGCTGAAAAAGCCTGAAATTGCCATTACAATCTGACTCAAAGCAACTTAAATCTGAGCCAGTGTCTAGGCGATTCCGTTCTCTTCGTGGTTGGGCTATCCTGTCGTTCAGCTTAAGTGGACTGATGCTGCTGTCTGCTTTGCTGCTGCATCGGGGTAGCTTGATCGCTTTTTTTCAGGAGGTTAATGCTTCAACCGTTACAACAGTGGAAGCGGACACCGCTACAGTGCCTCAGCCGATCTTAGGACCACGCCATCAGCTTACGTATGAACGGTGGGTGGCATTGCTCAGGCAAGAAGCAAAAGTAGCAGCCGAAAAGCAGCCGCCGCGCTTAATCGTGCTGGCAGGCGATTCTCTCAGCCTGTGGTTTCCACCAGAACTACTGCCTTCCGAAGAAAATTGGTTAAACCAGGGCATTTCGGGTGAAACATCAACTGGCTTACTGCGTCGGCTCAGGCTGTTTGACCAAACGCGACCAGAAGTGGTGTTGGTCATGATTGGCATTAATGATTTGCTGCGCGGTGTCGGCACTGAGACAATCCTGGCGAATCACCGCGAAATTGTACTCCATCTTAAAGCGGCTCATCCTCAGGCTCAGATTGTGGTGCAGTCGATTCTGCCGTATATCGATCGCCGTCCACCCCGATCGCAACCGTCCTCCGTAGAAGACACAGCGCAGACCGAGCCAGCGTCTGGCTCTTTGTCAAAACGAATGCCAGTGTCAAACAGTGACATCCGCCAGTTGAATCAAGCCCTGGCAGACATGGCAAAAGAAGAAGACGTGACGTATTTGGATCTACAGCCCTACTTTACGGACGCAGACGGCAATCTGGCGGCTGACTTGAGCACCGACGGTTTGCATCTCAGCGCTAAAGGCTATCAGGTTTGGCAAGCGCGCCTCCAGGTTTTTGCACAGCAACAGTTTAAATGGCGATCGCGCTGACAAGCCGTTGTTTGAGTCAAAAGTAGTTTGAGCCAAAAGCTATGGCACTTTTAGCGAAGAGAGTGTCAAGATTGAAGCGGAGCCGCATTCTTCCGCAACCGTTATGTCGGATCTCACCGCCTCGATCGCCCAGCACTATCATGAGCGGACAAAGTACCATCCAGAAACCATCCACGCGAACCAGCCAGCCATAGACTGGAACCACCCACCGCTACCTTATAAAGAGTACAAAATCGGCTCTGTCACTGACTTGAAGCCCTATCTGGCTGATGAGCCAGAGGCTTTTAGCAATGACCCGACTGGTCTATGGTGGCGGCGGTTGTCGCGCTTGCTTCTGTGCAGCTATGGACTCACTGGAAAAATTCTCACCCCCGCTGCCCCCCACTACTTGAGGGCTGCCCCTTCGGCTGGAGGCTTGTATCCTGCTGAACTGTACCTCATTTCACGCGGTACACCGCTGCTGCCAGCCGGACTCTACAACTACCAGGCGTACACTCACTCCTTAATGCATTTTTGGGAGAGTGATGTCTGGACAAAGCTGCAAGCCGCCTGCTACTGGCATCCGGTGCTGGAAAATACACAGCTTGCTCTGGTGACAACAGCCGTCTTCTTTCGCTCGGCATGGCGATACCGCGATCGCGCCTACCGACGCATTTGCCTCGATACGGGGCACTTACTGGGCAACATTGAGATGGCGTGTACACTCAATGACTACCGCCCGCACCTGATTGGCGGTTTTATGGACGAAGCCGTGCAACAACTGCTCTATCTGGATGCTGAGCAAGAAGGCGCGATCGCGGTGCTGCCCCTGGCTGATTTGCTCGAAGTCAAGCAAAATTTGTCCCTCGCACGGACTGCCCTGCCAAGTGCCACCCAGCGTGAGTATCCGTCCCTTCCCGAGGGGCAAATCTTGAGCCACTTGCATCAAGCAACACAGCTACCGCTCGATGCGACGGCAAAAGTGAACTGGAAGCCTGCTGCAAACCAGCCCCAGCGGATCGATAAGTACAACTTTCCGTTTTGCCTGAAGGTTTCCACGGTGGCTCCGGCGATCGATTGGGGCGATCGGCTACAACAGTTAGAAACAACCCTGTTGCAACGCCGTTCTACCCGTGGCTACAGCGGCGAGGCTCTCACCTTTGAAGAACTCATCGCCCTGCTGGACTTTACCTACCAGCCTCAGCACTACCGTGATCAGGGTTTAGATGCCTCCCCCGACTATTTTGATCTAAGCCTGGTCGAAACCTTTATCGCCGTCTCCTCGGTAACAGGCTTAGAGGAGGGCTGCTATTACTACGCGCCAAAGGCTCAGGAACTCCGTCAAATTCGTTTCAAAAACTTCCGTCAAGAATTGCACTTTCTCTGCCTGGGGCAAGCGCTGGGTCGCGATGCTGGAGCCGTTCTGTTTCATACGGCAGACCTCAAGGCAGCGATCGCGGCGTATGGCGATCGCGTTTACCGTTACCTGCATCTGGATGCGGGGCATTTAGGACAACGCCTCAACCTGGCAGCCATCCAGCTTGGTCTAGGTGTCAGTGGCATTGCTGGCTTTTTTGATGATCAGGTCAATGAAGTGCTGGGTATACCCATTGATGAAGCCGTCCTTTATATCACGACATTGGGACGTTCTGCCGCCGTTTCAGCTTAATCTCGAACCTGCGTTGAACCTTGCGAAACTGTGAATGGTCTAAGGCTACATAACTGATGCATCAGTTGTACATCTTTGATCTGAAACACTTCACAACACACAACTACGCTATGAACGTCAAACGCTTCCTCTTTTTACCCGGTGCCCTGGCGATCGCACTTTCCTATGCTGTACCCATGTTGCCTATCGCAGCACAAGCACAAACACAAACTCCACCTGCTGGACAATATCAAAAACGTGGCGCTAAGCTCAACTTGACCGAAGCTCAAAAAGCGCAGCTCAAGCAAATTCGCGAAGCGACTCGTAGCCAGATGGATGCCATCCTTACTCCAGAGCAAAAGGCACAGTTAAAGGCTGCCAAACAGCAAAGACAACAAAGACAACCAGGGGAACAAAGACAATCAGGACAAAAGCCGCGTGACAAGTGGGCATCTCTTAATCTAACGGCAGACCAAAAA
>JBGTJW010000671.1:0-11761 GCA_041744955.1 Stenomitos sp.
CGCGGCTCCCCGGAGTAGCGCTTCAAAGCTCCAGTCTTCAGCATTCAGGCGATCGTTAAGCAGATGCGATACTTGCTGCGTCGAGTCGTGGGAGGGCACGATCAACTGGTTCACATAGATGCGATAACCAGAATCGGATGGCACGCGACCGGCTGACGTATGCGGCTGAAAGAGCAGCCCACCTTTTTCCAATGCCGCCATCGCATTACGGATCGTGGCAGAACTGACGCTCAAGTTATAGTCTTTTACCAGAGCTTCGGAGCCGACGGGTTCAGCAGTGGCAATATAATGGCGGATGGTTGCCCAAAGCACCTGCTGCTGGCGGTTTGTAAGATTGACCAAATTGGACATTCTCTCAAGGGCGATCGTAAAAAGGTTTGAAGCAGTATCAGTGCATCGCGAGAAGCACCGCGACAGAACGAAGGCAAAACATTACAGGATCAAGGAAAGGAACGGTAGGATGTACAACCTATGATCACGATAGCAGATGCGCTGTTGCCGTTTCTGCCCTGGGTGCCCCTAAGTCGATGGTCGAGACAACGAAACTACCGTTAGGCAACTTGTTACGGGTTTTTGATGGTGCGATACGCATAATTAAACCAGCAGTATGAGATCAGTCTTTGGCTTCAGTATTGGGCTATAGATGGGTCAACCGCGATCGCATACGCATCAATGCCACCCACTACGTTTCTAACCTGCGTGAAGCCCTGAGTCTGTAGCCAGTGGCACATCTGCGCTGATCGCACACCATGATGGCAAAGGACGATCGTTTCCTTCTGTGGATCGAGCCGCGTCTGGATATCGCCCGACCACTCGGCAAACTCACTGAGCGGTAAATGCTCAAAGCCGTCTAGTTTGGCAAGCGCTAATTCACTCGCTTCGCGCACATCCACAAACTGCACTGCATCAGAGGGCGTGGCTAAACGCTGTGCTAACTCTGCAACCCGAATTTGAGGCAACGGTTGGCTAGATTGGGCGGTCATAGGAGAACGTAAAACTCGACGATTGATCTTGCTTCCGATTGTAACAGCCTTGCATCGATCGCTTTCTCTTTCTGCTCCGCCGACCCGATCGTCTAATACCGAGTCTCTTTTTACACATTACAAAGCAAGATCTCCCTGTCTGCGGCTTCGCCCTTTTGAAGGAAGGTGAGAGGGAGCGATCGAGGCAATCTGTAACCTGCACTTTTTGGATCGTACCAACAGGAAAGCAAACTACACTCTTGCCTTCATCCCCAGGAAAATAGCAGTTGCCCCAGCGCTTAGTGACTGCCGTAACCCTGAACTGAGCTAACGTAAGGCAACACCGTTGCGATTAAGAAGATCGTTAACTGCACTGCGACAATGGTGGGACCAGATGGCAAATTAAATGCGGCTGAAAGCACCATGCCGCCTACGGCGCTGAATGCTCCTAACCCCGCCGACAGCAAAACATAGTTGGTGAAGTTGCGACTAAGCAACCGTGCAGCACAGGCAGGAATGACCACAAACGCACTCACTAGCAACACCCCGATCGCCTTGATAGAGATGCCCACGACCAACGATAACAGCACAATAAAAGCGGTGCGATGAGCCGATACCGACACCCCACGAGCGATCGCCAATGGTTCATGCAGCGTCACCAACATCTGCGTTCGCAACGTCAGCCCAACCAGCACTAAGCAGACAATCAGCAGCAAACTGCTAAACACTAAATCGAGTTCTCGGACTGCCAGAATATCGCCAAACAAAAGGTTATTAAGTCCCCCTTTGTACTGCCCCACAAAGCTGAGGATAATAATCGCGATCGCCAAAGAAGACGAGTAGATAATGTTGAGCAACGCATCCGTCCACAAACGAGTTCGCTCCAGCAAGTAAGTCACACCCAGCGCAAACAAAACAGCAAATGGCAGCAACACCACCGATGGATTGATGCCCATTAATAGACCAATGCTGATACCCAATAATGCTGAATGCCCAAGTGCATCACTAAAAAAAGCCAACTGCCGCAAAATCGTAAAGCTGCCGAGCATTCCACCCATCAACCCTGTAAGAATGCCGCCGATCATGGCTCGTTGCATGAAGGGAAATTGAAAGAGTTCAATGACGCGAGTCAGTTCAGCTTGGAAAGACATGGGGAGGGAGAAGGAGTGAAGAGGTAAGGAAGTGAAGAGGTGAAGGGGTGATGGAGTGAAGCTTTAGGGTTTGGGCACTCTGGTTTTGTTCCAAAATTCCGCTCCCTTAGCTGTTCACCTTCTAAGTAGCTGAACGTCATTATTTATAAGATGCATTTCGACTTCGCTCAATGCTCTCAGTCCTGTGGGTCGGCGGGTTGAGCGCAGTCGAAACCCGGTCTTCTAAGTAATGCTTAATTTAGCTCTCCTACTTACCATTAATGCTGATGACGATAACGGACAAACTCAGAGCCATACGCAGCAGAGAGGTTATCGGGAGACAGCGCTACGTCTGGGACACCCTGACAGAGTAAAGTGCGATTAAGACAGAGGACACGATCGCAGTGTCGCCGCACCATATCTAGATCGTGGGAAATCTGCAAAATAGCCCAACCCTGCTCTTGTTTGAGTTGATACAACAGTTGATAAAACTCTGACTCGCCACGCACATCCAAGCCAGCAGGAGCCTCATCAAGAATCAGCAAACGGCGCGGGTAAACCAGACAATAAGCCAACAAGACACGCTTAGTTTCGCCGCCCGAAAGCCTGCTGATGAGTTGATCTTTAAGGTGCGTGGCATCAACCCGTGCCAGTGCCTCTCGAACGGCGTGATGACGTTTTCTGTAATTTGCCCAGGGCAACTGGAATCCCAACCGATCCCACCCCAGCCCCACCAGTTCTGCCACTGTCATGGGAATGCGGCGATCGAACAAGAAGTTTTGCGGTAAGTAAGCAATTTGCTGACGGAGACGGGGTGGCAGAAAGCCCTTGCGACTAAGGGGTTGCCCCAAAATCACAATCTCACCCGTTTGTCTAGGCAAAATTCCCAGCAACGCTTGCACCAACGTACTTTTGCCTGCACCATTGGGACCCACGATCGCCGTATCAGTGCCTGCCTCCAGTGCAAACGAAACATCCTGCACTGCTGCATAGGTTTCCCGATAAACGGTCAGTCGTTCAATTGATAACACCGTGTCGCTCAATCAACACCTCATTTATTTAGTGGAACAGTGGAAAAGTGAAAAGGTGGTAAAGGTGAAGGAGTGGAAGGGTGGAAAAGTGAAGGAGTGGAAAGGTGGAAAGTGAAGGAGTGGAAAGGTGGAAAAGTGGAAAAGTGGAAGGTGCCTTACGACTTTTTTCCCTCATCACCTCATCACCTCATCACCTCATCACCTCATCACTCCAACTCGCTGAGGCACTACCGCTACGGACTTTGCGAACCCAAGGGGCAGCAAGGATTGAGTCGATCGACGTGTAAACGCTGTCACCAACGTTTTGACATTCTGCCGCATGGTGGTGATGTAGTAATCAGGTCGCAGCGCTTCTGGTCCTCCAGTTTCCATCGGGTCAAACGTGCTGACTTCCACATTTAAGTCTTTAGACAGTGCAGCAAAGGCATCTTGCCCCCCCTGTGGTTCCGTTAGCAGGGTTTTCAGATTGCTTGCCTTGACGGTATCAATCACCTGTTTGACATCAGCAGGCGATGGATTCTCGTCTGGTACATCCACCAGAAAGTTTGCTTTCAAGCCATAGCTTTGGGCAAAGTAGGGTGCAAAGTCATGAAAGGCGACAAAGGTTTTATTTGCATACGGTTGCAGCATCTTGGCGGTTTCGGCATCCAGATCTCGCAATTTCTGGGTGAAAGCGGCTGCATTGGCAGTGTAAATCTCCTTGCCAGCCGGGTCGGCAGTAATTAGCCCATCCCGAATGTTTTCTACCTGTCGCATCGCGCGTTTAGGGTCAAGCCAGATGTGGGGATTAAATGCTCCATGCTTATGTCCGGCTCCGGCTTTTTTCTCATTTTCATGATCGTGGTCATGGTTATCGTCACGGCTACCTTCGATGTCTTCAGTGGCAATGGTTTGAATGCCTTTACTAGAATCAACGATTTGGAGCTTGGTGTTGCCCGCATTTTTAACCAGATCGTCCAAAAAATCTTCCATCTCTAGCCCGTTTTGCACCAGCACATCGGCTTTCGCTAGTTTTTGGGCATCGTCTGGTTTTGCCTGGTAGTCATGAGGACCGACATTAGTGGGGAGTAGTTGGGTTACTTCTGCCCGATCGCCCGCTACTGCCTTTGTAAACTGGCTCATCGGTAGAAACGTGGTGACAACCTGCAACTCTTTAGCCGCCACTGGAGATGATGCTGCTTGGGGTGCTTGTGCTTGATCTGAAGGTGTATTGGTTGCACAACTGCCTAAGCTAAGGGCGATCGCAGACACAACGACCATCGACAACCAACGGACACGGTTCGATCGTTGTAACCCTACTTTTAGAGGAACCATGTTTATACAATGAGAATCATTATCACTCGCTCATTCTACAGCAATTGCCGTAAAAAGTGCTTTGCCTATCGGGTGACGCTGTGGCAACGTGTTTACCGCGATTGCGGCTTACTCCTGTATGGCGATCGAGTGTAGCCGTCTCAGTCCTTCGTCTAACCGTGTTAGGGTTGAGAGCGTGATCGGTTTTGATGGGGAGCAGCCGTCAAACGCAAGGGGGAAAGTCCGGTTTAAATCCGGCGCTGTCCCGCAACTGTGAACTACAGTCACCCGCTAGCAGTCATTCGCTGTTTGCGGCTTGCTGTAGGAGTCAGAATGCCCGCCGATCGTGGTTCACCAGGTTCTGCGAGGTACAGATTGGGTCTAAATTTTTTTGATCCCAGATGGGGCTTTGGACGTGAGGCTGTGGCAGCCAGTCGGCTGTGGCGCTATAGCTTGATTGCGATCGGTAGTGCCAGTAGCTTGATCTATCCTCATGTGCCGCTGGTCAGTTTTGCAGCGATCGCAGGCATTACCCTCAGTCGCACTCAGGCAGTTGTGTCTGTTGCCTTGATCTGGTTTGCCAATCAGGTCTATGGTTTTGTGCTGCGGGACTATCCTTTCAGCCCGATCGCGCTCTTGTGGGGTGTCACGATGGGTTTGGGCACTGTTGCAGTTGTTTTGCTCGCCTCTATGCAGCCCAAGTGGAGCGATCGGGGTTGGTTGGGGCAAGCCGCGTGGCTGGGAGTGGTCATGCTGCTGGGGTTCGGCATGGCTCAGAGCAGCATTTTGTTTGTGAATCAGTGGGTGGGAATGCACGGTTTTACGGCTGACGTGCTTTTGCGGCTTTTTCTGCGGGAGCTTGTCTGGGCGATCGCTCTGTTTGCCTTCTACACCGCCTTTGTGCTGAACCATCAACGCAGTCTGCGGCATACGCTCCGCTGAACACTATGACTTTCTTTTTCGTTCCTGGCATTCTCCTTGCCTTACTAGTAGTAGGCATTGCTTTCTATCTCCTCACCGCTCGTCGCTATCAAAACGCGGACTCTGTTGCCACTTCCTATGACGAATGGACAGACGATGGCATTTTGGAGTTCTACTGGGGCGAGCATATTCACCTCGGTCACTACGGTGTGCCACCCCAACGCAAACATTTTTTGGCGGCGAAGGCTGACTTTGTGCATGAAATGGTGCGTTGGGGCGGGTTAGACACATTGCCTCCTGGTACAACCGTCTTGGATGTGGGCTGTGGTATTGGTGGCAGCAGTCGCATTCTGGCAGAAGCCTACGGGTTTGCCGTGACTGGAGTGACCATTAGCCCTCAGCAAGTGAAGCGTGCTCAAGCACTGACACCAGACGGGCTAAGCGCTCAGTTTAGGGTGGATGATGCGATGGCGCTGTCGTTTCCAGAGGGCAGTTTTGATGTGGTCTGGTCGATCGAAGCGGGTCCTCATATGCCCGATAAAGCTATTTTTGCCCAAGAGTTGCTGCGCGTGCTGAAACCCGGTGGTGTGCTGGTGGTGGCGGACTGGAACCAACGTGACGACCGCCAAACGCCGCTCAATGCCTGGGAACGACCCGTGATGCGGCAATTGCTTGACCAGTGGTCTCATCCTGCTTTTGCCAGCATTGAAGGGTTCGCTGAATTGTTGGCAGCGACGGGCTTCGTTGAGGGAGACGTGATTACCGCAGACTGGACGGAGCCAACCTTACCGTCGTGGCTCGATTCCATCTGGCAAGGCATTGCTCGACCGAGTGGTCTGGTGCGGTTTGGTGTTGCAGGTTTGCTCAAATCACTGCGAGAAGTGCCAACGCTCCTGCTCATGCGACTGGCATTTGGCACGGGTCTTTGCCGCTTTGGGATGTTTCGTGCTGTCCGAAGTGGGTTGGAAGCAGCAAACCAGCGAGAAGAAGCCAATGCGACCGCGAAATGAACTGTGGCAGGGCTACTTTGGCTACTGGCAAAATCGCTTTATTCACCATCATCTTTTGACGATCGGTTACTCTGCCTGGATCGGTTACCAGCAACAGGGTCGTGGTGTTGTCGTGTGCGATGTGGTCGATACAGTCACCCCCTCGATCGATTGGAGTGTGGATACGGTAGCCTTTCAGCAACGGTTCATTCCGCAAGCTCAGGCAGACGGCTATCTGCAAGCGGTTGCCTTAGCTCAAGAGGCTGTAACGACGGTGCTAAATGCGATCGCGACGTATGAACCGACTGAGGCGATCGTCGTTTTGGTCATTGGTAATGGGTCTGTGGATATTAACCTACTGCAAAACCTGGCGATCTCTCCGGCTGAGTGTTGTGAGCAAGTACAACGACGCTGGGCAGAATTTCAGTCTGATTTAAGCTTTATTCAGATTTAGGCATGAGCGTTAAGTAGGTAAGCGCTGGTTTAAGTGCGCGTAGCTGGAACAGAATCGTTCGATCGACAGATGTTCTTTATGAAGATTAATGGCTACTTAAAGTAGTCTGTTGTCCGAATGCTCAGTTTGACGCTTTAGTAACGGATGTCTGATTAGCTGCTGGTTTGCCTTTGCTGACTGGCAGTACCACTCTAGCTCGACTCTTAAAAACAGAGCCTCAAAAATAAGCTCCTACTATCCGTGCCGCAGTAAACCGATCCACGCAAATCTTCAGCAAACGGATTACAAATCATGGTAGCAACGCCTTCTAGACCAGCCATCGACACCTCTATTAGTGCCTTCGGAACCGCACGATCGACCGTTGAGGGAGCACCACTCACACCTGAGGAATTACGCAAAATGCATGCCTACTGGCGTGCTTGTAATTACCTTGCGGTAGGCATGATTTACTTGCGAGAAAACCCGCTCTTACGAGAGCCGCTCAAGCTAGAACACATCAAGCACCGTTTGTTAGGTCACTGGGGTTCAAGTCCCGGCATTAGCTTTCTTTATACACACTTAAATCGGGTCATCAAACAGCAAGACCTCAACATGATTTATGTGGTTGGTCCCGGTCATGGGGCACCCGGTTTTCTCGCTCCTTGCTACTTAGAAGGCAGCTACTCTGAGATCTATCCAGGTAAGAGCGAAGATGCAGAGGGTCTGAAGCGCTTTTTCAAGGAGTTCTCGTTTCCGGGTGGTATTGGTAGCCACTGCACGCCCGAAACTCCGGGTTCGATTCACGAAGGCGGTGAACTGGGCTACAGTCTTGCTCATGCCTATGGAGCCGCTTACGATAATCCCGATTTGATTGTGGTGGCGCTGTCGGGCGATGGTGAAGCCGAAACGGGACCGCAAGCAACCGCATGGCACTCCAACAAGTTTATTAACCCGATTCGCGATGGGGCTGTTTTACCTGTCTTGCATTTGAACGGGTACAAAATCAACAATCCCTCACTGCTGTCTCGCATCAGCCATGAGGAGCTTGCGAACTTGTTTAAGGGCTACGGCTACACACCCTATTTTGTCGAAGGGTCTGATCCGGAGACGATGCACCAGGCGCTTGCCGCTACAATCGATCGTTGCATTGCCGAAATCAAACAGATTCAAGCCGAGGCTCGCAGCAGCGGCATTGCTAAACGTGCCCGCTTCCCCATGATCGTCTTACGGACACCCAAGGGTTGGACAGGTCCTAGCGAAGTCGATGGACACAAGGTTGAAGGGTTTTGGCGTGCCCATCAAGTGCCGATGTCCGATGTGAGCAAAAACGACGGGCATTTTGAAGTTTTAGAAGAGTGGCTGCGGAGCTATAAGCCAGAGGAACTCTTTGATGAGAGCGGTGCGCTGCTGGCAGAGCTAAAAGACATCGCCCCCAGGGGGACTCGCCGTATGGGATCAAACCCTCACGCTAACGGTGGCTCGGTGCGGAAAGAACTCAAATTGCCTGATTTTCGCCAGTACGCCGTAGCTACCTCTCCGCCTGGGCACCTTCAGGTCGAGAATACTCGACCGCTGGGTGTGTTTCTGCGCGATGTCATGCGCCTCAATATGACCAACTTCCGCGTCTTTGGACCGGATGAAAATACATCGAACAAACTCTCAGCCATCTACGAGGTGAGCAAAAAACTCTGGCTGGCAGAGTACCTTCCTGAAGATGCGGATGGCGGCGAACTAGCGCCTGATGGTCGGGTTATGGAAATACTGAGTGAGCATACGCTTGAAGGCTGGCTAGAAGGCTACCTGCTTACAGGTCGGCACGGCTTTTTCTCCACCTATGAGTCTTTCGTCCATGTAATCGATTCCATGATTAACCAGCACTGCAAATGGCTGGACATCTGCAATCACATTCCCTGGCGGGCATCCATTTCCTCACTGAATTTGCTCATCACCTCAACGGTCTGGCGGCAAGACCACAATGGTTTTACCCATCAAGACCCTGGCTTTTTGGATGTGGTTCTGACTAAAAGCCCCAGTGTTACTCGCATTTATCTGCCGCCTGATGTCAACACGCTGCTGTCGGTGGCAGACCACTGCTTGCGGAGTGTGGATTACGTCAACGTCATTGTGTCTGACAAGCAATTGCACTTGCAGTATCTGGATATGGAGGCAGCCATTCAGCACTGTACGAAAGGGCTTGGCATTTGGGAGTGGGCAAGCACGGATGCAGGCGTTGAACCGGATGTGGTGCTGGGGTGTGCAGGCGATATTCCGACACTGGAAGCGTTGGCGGCAAGCGTCATGCTGAAGGAGCATTTCCCTAATCTCAAGCTGCGGTTTATTAACGTGGTTGATTTGTTTAAGCTGCAATCGGATTCCGAACATCCACATGGGTTGTCCGATCGCGACTTTGATAGCTTGTTTACCATTGACAAGCCAATTATTTTCAACTTCCACGGCTATCCCTGGTTAGTGCATCGGCTGACCTATCGCCGCACTAACCATAACAATCTCCATGTGCGCGGCTACAAAGAAAAGGGGAGCATCAACACGCCTCTGGAACTGGCAATTCAAAACCAGATCGATCGCTACAGCATTGCAATGGATGTGATCGATCGTGTGCCCAGTCTTCACGTGGCGGGCGCTCATGCCAAAGAAACGTTCAAGAACCAGCAAATTGAGTGCGTCCGCTATGCCTATGAGCACGGTGTGGATATGCCCGGAATTTTGAACTGGAGATATCCAGGTACGCCTGCTGCTACTGCCCCTTCGCACGAGGATGCGTCAGACTAAGCGATCGAAACAATTGCGCTTATAATCGTGTGCGGGTAGCATCTGCGGACGGCAAGCGCTTGGAGCGGACACTAATTCAACGCGAGAAGGCAATACGTTTGGTAGGGGCATGACATTGTTGTGCCCCTATGGGCAGTCAATTACCTGCCTAGAACATTACCTCTCTGCTTAACGTTCAGACGGCGATCGCCCTAATGTAACGACCCAACCATCGGCGTAAGAAGACTATTGACATGAATATACAAACCGTTTCCACCACTCCCTTTGCTGATCAAAAACCGGGAACCTCTGGGCTGCGTAAAAAAGTGCCCACGTTCCAGCAACCCCATTATCTGGAAAACTTTGTTCAATCTATTTTCGACAGTCTAGAGGGCTTTGAAGGGCAAACGCTGGTGGTCGGTGGCGATGGTCGCTACTACAACCGCGAGGCAATTCAACTGATTCTTAGAATGGCCGCCGCCAACGGATTTGGGCGTGTGCTAGTGGGGCAGGGCGGCATCCTCTCGACTCCGGCGGCATCCTGTATTATTCGTAAAAATAGTGCTTTTGGCGGCATTATTCTCTCGGCTAGCCATAACCCAGGCGGTCCCAAAGAAGACTTCGGTATTAAGTACAACACTGGCAATGGCGGTCCCGCGCCCGAGAAGGTGACAGACGCGATTTTTGCCCGCAGCAAGGTCATTGACCAATACAAAATTTTAGATGCGCCGACGATCGATCTCGATCAACTGGGTCAGTTCCCTCTGGGCGCTATGACCGTTGAGGTGATTGACTCGGTGGCAGATTACGCTGAATTGATGGAATCGCTGTTTGATTTCGATCGCATCCGTCAGCTTTTGACTGGCGGGCAGTTTCGGATGTGCATGGACTCGCTTCACGCGGTCACAGGTCCATATGCCTACGCACTGTTTGAAGGCAAACTTGGCGCACCCGCTGGCACCGTGCAGAATGGGATTTCCTTAGAAGACTTTGGTGGTGGGCATCCTGATCCCAACCTGGTTTACGCGCATGATCTGGTCGAGGTGCTATTTGGCGATCATGCACCGGACTTTGGTGCTGCCTCTGATGGCGATGGCGATCGCAACATGATTCTCGGTCGTCACTTTTTTGTGAACCCCAGCGATAGCCTTGCTGTGCTGGCTGCAAATGCCAAATTGGTGCCCGGTTACAAAGATGGCTTGGCAGGCATTGCCCGATCGATGCCGACGAGTCAGGCAGCCGATCGTGTGGCGCAACGTCTTGGCATTGAAGCCTACGAAACGCCAACAGGATGGAAGTTTTTTGGCAATCTGCTTGATGCTGGCAAAGCCACACTCTGCGGTGAAGAAAGCTTTGGTACAGGCTCTAACCACGTCCGCGAAAAAGATGGTCTGTGGGCGGTGTTGTTCTGGCTCAACATCCTGGCAGTGCGGCAAGAATCGGTGGAGCAAATTGTGACGGAACACTGGCAGCAGTACGGACGCAACTTTTACTCGCGCCATGATTACGAAGGTGTCGATAGCGATCGCGCTGCCACACTGATGCAAGGCGTTTATGAGCAAATGCCCACCCTGAAAGGCAAAAAGTTTGGTGCCTATGAAGTTGCCTATACAGATGACTTTAGCTATACCGACCCGATCGATGGCAGCGTCAGCACCAAGCAGGGCGTACGGATTGGCTTTACCGATGATTCGCGCATTGTGTTCCGGCTTTCGGGCACGGGCACCCAGGGCGCAACGCTGCGGCTCTATCTCGAAAGCTACGAACCGAACATCGCCAAACATCAGCTTGATCCCCAAAAAGCACTGGCTGATTTGATCAAAATTGCGGATGAAATTGCGGATATTCATACTCATACAGGGATGGATAAGCCAACGGTCATTACTTAAGGGGTGAGGGGTCATTTGTCAGTCACAAGTCACCAGTATTGTGTATGAGAGTAAGGGCTGGTTGAAACATAACAGCCCCGTTTCTCAAGCTGCGTTCTGACTGCGAAATATCTGATGTGAAGTGAGGGTCGATACACAAAAACGTTCGGGGTATCTATTCAAATCAGGAAGATACGCGGGAAGTTTCCGTGTAGTTAGTAGTTAACTTTAGTTTGGACTAACTGACTTCAGTATTACCTCCATCAGATGACATGAAAAAATTCTTCAACCGCTATCAACAGTTGAAGTCAATGGCTTGGCAGTCAGCAGTCTTCAACTTAAGCGGCGGCTGGGTCTGAAGGTGT
>JBGTJW010000672.1:0-3048 GCA_041744955.1 Stenomitos sp.
GAAAGAACAGGGGGCTGCCATTATTCTGAGTTTGCGGACGCTGAGTTATTCCCACGGTCGCTGGCAGCAGTTCTGGTCAAAAATCAATCAATATGGCTTCAATCTCGCAGAACTATAACATCAGATTTTGGTCACACCCGACTCAAAAACGTGTGGCATTGTTCTTTCTGCCCAGCGGTCGGGAATTTCAGAATCCTGTCAGTATTACAGATTGCAGCACGTTAAATACCGGGGGGCAGTTCTCTTATTGCCAGTCTCGGTGGTTTATATTCGAGTACCCTCTGGCTGTACTCCAGCCCAGCTATTTGTCGAGGCTCTTCAGGCGCTCCACCGCAATTTGAAGTTTGGTCGGATTGGAGATTTGCGAAAGCGGGTTCGAGCAACGTTGAAGGAATATGGGGTTAAGCTCCTGATTATTGATGATGCCCATTACCTGAAGTTGAAGGCATTACGGGAACTGGTGCAAATCCATGAGCTTCTCAAAATTCCAGTTGTTCTAAGCGGGACTGGCGAATTGTACGACCTGCTCAAATCAGAGTGGAAGCAAGTGCATAATTCCTTTCTATCGTTCTATCCCTTTCCAGCTATGACGATCGACCAAACTGCTTCAGTAGTTGATACCTGGCTAACCAGTTTTCTGGGTTGGGAAGAAGAATCTGACTTGTTGTATGAGGATGTCTTGAAAAAGCTGCAAGAAAAAACGGGTGGGTTAACGGGTCCCTTAAACGACACCCTTCAGAAGATGGCAACTCAAGCCCTGAAGAAAGGACTGCATCGAATCGATGAAAAGACTATTTATGAAGTTCTAGATGGTCAGATGATGGCTGTAACAAATGCTGTCACTAATTAAGAACCGTGATTTGCATTTTGAGGATAGACCAGATGGCAGAAACGGATCAGGGATCTCCTTGGATTGCAAAAGTTGAGCCGTATGAGGGTGAAAGCATCAGCCACTACTTCGGGCGGTTTCGACGGTACGAGTTGAATAGCATCTCTGCCCCGACTGGTCTGAGTGTGGCAGCAGGGCTTGGCTTTGCCTTGTCTCGGTGGGAAAAATTTCGCTTCAACCCTTTTCCCGATCATAAAGAACTGGCAGCAATGGGTAAATTGGTGGGCTTAGAAGCCGATCGATTGCTGGCAATGTTCCCTCCTAAGGGAACGCCAAGCGTTAACCGTTCGACCCGCTTGTGTGGAGCCTGTTATGCTAAAGCGCCGTATCACCGCATCGCATGGCAATTAGAAGCGACTGAAGGGTGCGATCGCCACCAGCTTCGCCTCATTTCTCGTTGTCCTGCCTGTGATGAAAAGATTCCTCTGCCTGTTGAGTGGGTAGAGGGGAAGTGTCAGAAATGCGGCATGAAGTTTCAATCAATGGTAAAGAAGCAAAGGCCTTATGAGAAGGTTTGTTGAAGACGGTTTGGCTTGTTGCCGAAATAGAGTTTTGAATCGTTACGATTCTGGACATACTAGTTTACTTCGGTTAGAAAATAGAAGCAGTCAGCAATGAGTGAACTATGGACCCTGTAACCACATTAGCGGCTGGCGCGATCGCCAAAATTGCCCTGGATGAGTTTGCCAAGGCGGGAGCCGGAGAGCTAGCCAAAAAAGCTGCTGGCGGCGTGATCGACCTAGTGAAAGCCCTGCACGCTAAAATCAGTGCTAAATTTCAAGGGAACCCGAAAGCAGAAGTAGCCTTGACTGAAGCAGAACAGCAAGGCACCCCAGAGGCAATCGCGAAAGTGGGCAAGTACCTGGACCTTGAACTGGATGACGATCCGGAGTTTGCTAGCGAAGTGCGCCAGATTGCCCAACAGATTATCAACATTCAGAATCAGAACGTCTCAACCCGCACTTACACGAACCAGGGACGCGATCAGATCACCATCGAAAATATCCAGGGGAATCAGAAAATTGGTGGGTCTTAAGCATGACGCGACAGTACGACAATCACGGGCGCGACCAGTTTAATATCGAGCATCTAGAGAATGCCACCTTTAACCAGACTCAAATTATTCAGATTGCGGTTGCGGAAATCAAAACCCGTTCGTTTACCGATACGTCTCCCTATCGGGGGTTAAAGCCTTTCGATCAGTTTGATAAAGACTACTTCTTTGGTCGCGATCAATTCCTCACCGGATTGGTGAATGAACTAGAGCAGACCAATGTAATTTTGTTGTTAGGAGCCTCTGGAAGTGGAAAATCCTCTGTGGTGCGGGCTGGGCTGATTCCCTGGCTATCGCAAAAATGGGGATCTCACCTGATTGACCTAATTTTAACCCCGGATCGCGATCCCTTTGAAGCCTTGTATTTGAGTTTGGGGAAGCACTACAAACAGTCTGAAGCTCAGATGGCGCGAGTTGGGAATGCCGATACTTTAAGCCAAGTGGTGAAAACCCTAAAGCAACCAAAGTCATTCTGGCTGATCTTCATTGACCAGTTTGAGGAACTGTTTACAACCAGTCAACCCGAAAAACGCGATTGCTTTATTGAGAGCCTGTTGAAACTGAGCCAAGAGCAATCTAATGAGCCGTCTCTCAAGATTGTGGCAACCATGCGGGCAGATTTTTTGGATCGGCTTGATCTCGCTCCAGCGAATCGTTTGGCAAAGATAACTGATGGACACCGTCCTTTGATGACGCAAATGCATCCAGATGAGTTGCGATTGGCGATCGAACAACCCGCTGCGCATCATGGGGTCGTGTTTGAAGCAGGGTTGGTGGAAGCCATCATTCAGGATGTTCAGGGACAAGCGGGGTATCTGCCATTGTTGCAATACACCCTAAATCGACTGTGGGACGAAGCACTACAAACGAGTGATCTTCAGCAAGAGCGGACACTCCATACCACTACTTACTTAAGATTGGGTGGGGTTAGAGGTGCGCTTCAGCAGCATGTGGATGCCATTTATCAGCGGTTGCAGCAAGAAGGAAACCACTTAGTCACCCAACGGATTTTTCTGAAATTGGTTGAGATTGGCGGCGATGCCGAATCTGGAACCGATTGGAAACCTGTACGGCGACGAGCCAAACGCTCTGAATTCAAAGATGA
>JBGTJW010000673.1:0-4444 GCA_041744955.1 Stenomitos sp.
TTGGGTTTGAGCACAGACATTAAGACTCTGGAAGTCCCGCAACTTCAAGGACGGGACGGATTTCGACCGTGCCGACTCGCGCACCCGGAATTTGAGCAGCGATCGCGATCGCTGCATCGAGATCCTGAGCATTGACGAGGAAGAAGCCGCCCAATTGTTCGCGAGTTTCGGCAAACGGTCCATCGGTCACAAGCGATTTACCGTCGCGCACCTGGACACTGGTTGCCGTTGCAACGGGATGGAGTGGAGCAGTTGCCAGATACTGACCCTTGGCGTTGAGTTCCTGCGCGAGTTGTGCGGATTCCCCGTAGCAATGCTCTCGCTCGGTTTCGCTCAGGGCGGTTTCGTCCATGTAGATCAGCAGCATGTACTTCATTCAGTTGCCTCCTTTGTGATTAAGTCGAATGGCGCTGGCTTAGATCGACACCTCGCCAAAAATTTTTATCATCCGGTACGATCGAGCTTTGCCTCCTTTGTAAGTCAGTCGAACGGCAACTGCTCAAATCGACACCTTGCTAAACTTTTTTATGTCTTTTTATGTCAGGTATGGTTCCAAACGCAAAAACAGATGTTGCTCAGGCGATCGCCGCTGTTTACCGGGCTGAGTGGGGGCGGATCGTCGCCATCTTGATTCGGCTGGTGGGAGATTTTGACGTGGCTGAAGAAGCAGCGCAAGAAGCGTTTACGGCGGCTGTGAATCAGTGGCAGACCAGTGGTGTTCCTGATCTTCCCCGCGCCTGGATCATCCGAACTGCTCGATATAAAGCCATTGATCGCCTCCGACGACGAACGCGACTTACAGAAAAACTGGAGTGGTACGCAGCATCTGGCTTAATCCCAACTCACGAGCAGCCAACTTACGACAGTGATGAAATTCCAGACGATCGCCTGCGCCTGATCTTTACCTGCTGTCACCCGGCACTGGTGATCGAAACTCAGGTTGCTTTGACACTGCGGATGCTGGGCGGACTGGAAACTGACGAAATTGCCCGTGCGTTTCTGGTGCCCACGGCAACAATGGCACAACGACTGGTACGCGCCAAGCGCAAGATTCGAGATGCAGGCATTCCCTACAAAGTGCCAGACGCAACCGATCTCGCTTCTCGGATAGACGCGGTGCTAACGGTGATTTACCTCATTTTTAACGAAGGCTATGCGGCGACCAAAGGCGAGACAATCGTGAGGGCTGACCTTTGCACCGAAGCAACTCGGCTGGGGCAACTGCTGAGGCAATTGATGTCTCCCCAGCCACCCTCAGAAGTAACGGCACTGGTGGCGCTGATGTTGCTGCACGACTCGCGGCGTGATGCCCGTCTGGATGAGGCAGGCGATCTCGTTCTGCTGGAAGATCAAGATCGTCAGCGCTGGAACCACCAACAAATTGCTGAGGCGTTGCCCCTGGTGGAAGAGGCATTGCGGGGCGGAACGGGTGCTTTTGCTTTGCAAGCGGCGATCGCAGCCCTGCATTGTCAGGCAGCGCGGGCAGAAGAAACAGATTGGGCGCAGATCGTGCGGCTCTATGAGGTGCTGGAACGCTTGCAGCCTTCACCGATCGTGTCGCTGAATCGGGCAGTGGCGATCGCGATGGCAGACAGTTCTCAGGCGGCGCTTGTCCTCATTAATAGACTCGCCACTGAACTTGACAGCTATCACTTGTTTCATGCTGCTCGTGCCGATCTATTGCGACGGGTCGGAGCCTTTGAAGCAGCAATCCAGAGCTACAGGCGGGCACTGGAACTGGTTACAAATGACAGTGAGCGTCGCTTCTTAGAGCGGCGGCTGCACGAAGTTCAGTCCTAAAATTAACTGGAGTTTGTAGGTCAGTGTGGATTGAACCTTCCAAGAACTTGCAACTTAACAAAGGCAAGAGAAACAAAGGGCGTAGGCTCACCCAAGCGCCATCGGGAATCGCCGCGCCCATCATGCGATCGCCCCCCACAGGGCAAAATCACTCGGTTTGAACGTGGGGCAAAAAAGCGGTAGGACCTCCTGCTACTCCGGAAAGACCTCCGTCAGGAACCCAGCCGCGATCGTGCCCCAAAGTGGGAGGTCTGTTCTATTCGGTGTCGGTTTTCGTGATTTCAGTATCCAAATCCTGCGGGCTTGGCGACTTTGCCGCTCAATGTAGCCTTGCTCGCTAACCACTTAAGACTATTTTGAATGGCTCGGTGCCCTCAAAGGGACAAGTTTTACAAGGGAATGGTTGGACTGGCAGTTGCGAGAGGTCTTTGGACCCGTGTTTTCTTGGCATGGAATGCTCCCGCGCAATTGAGGTAAGTGGCTAACTGTAAAAATCAGCTTCCGCGCGCGCGCTGACAGCTTCTGCGCAAAGTTGCTCCTTGCAGAAAAATTCAAACCTTTGAAAAACCTGCATTCATTGATCTTGCGATCGCGGCGCATTACAGATGAACCTGATTCAGAAAGCCCCGCTGCCCTTGCCTAGCTCCCGTGTATTATCCCTTACACCCTAATCACCTCATTCACCACGCGTTTCCCTCTGTGATAGTTGTTATGAGTGACTCCTAGCCCATGCAATTGATGATGCTTTTCTAGTTCTTCTTTCCTCTCCTCTAGCACCCGTGCAATCACCCCTTGATAGCAGCCGGTTAATTTCTTGAGCACAGAGATCCCAATCGCCCACTTATCGGCGTGCTCTAACTCTGGTTGAGAATTGAACGCAATAATCGCATCAATCGCCGCATTGACCTTACCCTCAGCCCCTGCCGTGGATCGTTCCCGCTTCGGTTCCCCTGCCTCTACCGTCGCCTTCACTGGTTTCGATTCAGATGGTTTGGGTTGCGTGATTGCTTTCACCCCCGGCTGCTTCGCGGCATTCATTTGCCCTTCTACAAAGCGGGTCATCACATCTATCAACTTATCTATCTTCCCCTCCAACCCAGAGACTAGGGGCACTTCTGTTGGCTCCTCAACCGGCACCATCTCTGCGATCGCGCTATCTGTTTCAACCTGAGGCGCAAATTCCTGCTTTACCTCTTCCTCCAATCTTTCGTCCACCCAAAGCAAGAGTGATCGCATTCTGTCTTGTTGCGTCCCCGCCTGGTCTAGCCCCAAGCGTTCAAAAATCGTCTCTAAATGTGCCCGGTCCGCCTGCCAGATCCGGACACTTGCCCGTTGACCTTCCTGTCCCTCTCCCTTCACCTGCTCCTCCACCTTTCCCCTGTCCCAAGACCCTGCAAATGCCTCAATGGGCACCACACCGCCATAGCCCAACTTAATCCCCTTGCGCCCATCCACATTGCCCTTGCCATCGCTGATCAAGTAATCGCTGTAATGACGAGAAGCCGCCAGTGATCGCCGCCGCTCCGGATTCACTTCATCCAGAATCCCAAAATGCCCCTGAATCTGCGCCTTAAACTCCATCTCAGCCACCTGTGGCGGGCAATACCAAAAAGTTGCGATCGCCGCGTAAACGCTTCTAAACAGGTGCGTGTAGAGATTATCCCTGCCATCCCGTAATGGCACCCACTCCGCAAAGTTGCGATCGCAAGCCTTCGAGACAGCATCCCCATACTTGGCATTGACCTCCTCTGCCGTCATGCCCTCCGTCTGAATCCAACCGCGCAGCTTCCCCAACGCCCCGCAGACCCGTTCCGCGGTCGTCAGCGTCGGAATCTCAAACGAGAGCATCTGAGTTTCGCCCCGACGCTTGAGTGCCCCCGTAAACACAACACTCCAACGATTATTCGGGTGTGGTTCAAACTTAGCAGTCGAAAGAATCTCACTTGATCGCCGCCCGGTCAGCACTGTTAGCCCTGCCGCCACCTCAGCCCATTCCCGCGATTCCAAGAGTCTGACTGCCTTCCCCGTAATCGCACTAGGGTGCTCTAAAAACTGCTGATGTTCATTGCGCTCAGACACCCGATCCTGAATGCGGTTGTTGATCGCCGTCCATTCAGCGATCGTGAAGTTCATTGACTCTAGAGCCACATGGTTTTCTCCCAGCGTGGTTTTGATTGCCCCTCTTACCGCCGTCATCAGGTTTCTTTGTTGCTTGAGTTGCTTCAGCCCATGAGTTGCCCACTGCTGTTTCATCCAAGCTGCCCATTCTTGAGCCTTAACCCGATCCTCTGGAGTGTCAGAGAGTTCACGGACAGCCGGTAGGTATTCATGCTTGATTAAGTCAGTTAGCCATTTAGGGGTAGCCATGAGTCAGTCTCGGAGTAGGTAGGTGTAGATAACGTCCCCATCTCCAGCAGTAGAGATGGGGCAAAACTTTGAGTTAAGTTATCGCTGGTTCTGGGTACAACAGCGCGAACAGAACAAACGCGATCGCCGCTTGGGTTAGAACATCTTGAGCTATTTCGTAAGTCATGGGTCAAATCCTTTAGGTACTGGTTCGTTGATTCGTGTGGTGAGTGAATCGGATAGAAAGAGCGTTGTCAGAGGGTTTGTCCAGAGGCTTTTCCGCTGTGGGTTCCGCTTG
>JBGTJW010000674.1:0-3367 GCA_041744955.1 Stenomitos sp.
GGACTCAACATTTTTTCTCATGATGGAGGGCATCTTTGGTGGACCTTGCTGGGATGGCAGGGTGATCCTCATTGGAATCCGATTCACCTTTTGAGCAGTGTACTCATTTTTGGTGGGCTGATTTATTTAGGCAGAGCCTGGGAAGTGCTCTACAAAGCTCAACGTAGTCATACGCTGGCGGTTTCAGGACCCTATGCCACCATGCGTCATCCGCAGTATGTCGGCTTCATTGTCATCATGTTGGGCTTTTTACTGCAATGGCCCACACTCCTGACCTTGCTGATGTTCCCCATCCTGGTCACGATGTACATCCGCTTAGCACACCAAGAAGAACGGGATGCCTTAGCAGAATTTGGTGAGGAGTATGCCCGTTATGCCGCAGTGACCCCTGCCTTTTCCCCGTGGGGTCGCCGCAACACTCAGAAAAAACTAGCGCCTTCACAGGAGTCTCATCATGACACATAGTATTCACCACAGCGAAGAAACCCGTGTACGTAGTCATTCAGCGCTAAGGCTAAGTGTGCGATCGCTGTTTCTTGCTACAGCAATGATTACAGGCATGGCTTATTTGGTTTGCGTTCTGTTTTTAACAGTGGCACCTCAAGCAACAATGACATTTTTTAGCTACGCTCTTCACGCCAATCTCTCTGGCATCACCCGAAGCGTTACTTGGGGAAGCTTTATCATCGGTCTTCTCGTTTGGTCTGTGGGCACAGGTTTGTATGCCGCTTTAGTGGCTCGCCTTTATAACAAGCTTTCGCTGAGATAGGAGGCAGCGGTGCTACTGCCTTGTTCTAGGGCTAGGAACACCATTGTTTCTGTGCAAGTTTTTACAAGCAAAGTTGGACGTTCATTTGAACAGGTAGGAAAACATGAGTGATTTAATTGTGATTGGCTTTTCAGATCAATTTAAGGCAGATGAAGTCTTGCTTGACCTCAGAAAACTGGAGCGGGAACATCTGATCGATTTAGAAGATGCCGTGATCGTGGTCAGAAATAAAGACGGTAAGGTCAAGGTGAAGCAAACTCAAGAACTTGTCGCTTCTGGCGCGTTGAGTGGCGGCTTTTGGGGGCTGTTAATCGGCATGATCTTCTTAGAACCCTTGCTGGGACTTTTTGGTGCGGCAATGGGTGCCCTTTCCGGTGCCCTAACGGATATCGGCATTGATGACAACTTCATTCGAGAACTAGGCAACACGATCGAACCTGGAACCTCCGCCATTTTTGTCTTGGTGAGAAAGTCTACACCTGACAAGGTTTTGGAAGATTTGAGCAAATTTGAGGGCAAAGTCCTGCAAACTTCGTTATCTCACGCAGATGAGGACAAACTTCAGGCAGTGCTGACGAAAAGCGAGGTGGGTAAGTCATAGCGCCAAGAAAACTTGGGTAGTGCCCTAAAGGTAAGGATGACTAAAACTCCCTTTCAGCAGCAGTTTTACCAATTTACTGCCATATGGAAAGCTGTAAGTATCTGCCCATGAAATTGCCCAGACTGCCGATGATTGCGTTCATGTCTCGGCTTTGTCGCTGCAAAAGCATGAAAAAAGCCAGGATACTTCCGGTCTGCAAAGTTGACTCTAAGCTCTGAAAGCTTTACGTACAAGGAGTTATGTCCATCCTTACCTAAATAGGACTACCAAAACTTGAAGTCAGCGTCTATCACTCTAAAAGGAGATTCTATGTTTCACAAAATTCTAGTGGCGCTTGATCTATCAGATCTGGCTGAGCATGTCGTTGAAATCGCGATCGCCCAGGCAAAAACAACTGAGGGCCATTTGCTGCTGCTCCACGTGATCAACGTGCATGAGCAAGAGTTTCCCCGACTCGAAGGATATAGCAGCAGCAGTTACAATTCTGAGGCTTTTGATGCCGAGGCACAGATGGGTTTGCAGGCTCTGCAAGCCTACAGCAAGCGGGCGATCGCAGCAGGTGTCGGTGCCGAATGTGCGCAAAAAACTAGCGACCTTGCGGGCAACCCTGGTGCAACCATCTGCGCCCTTGCCCAAGAGTGGGAAGCGGCTTTGATCATCATCGGGCACCGAGGTTTGTCTGGTGTCAAAGAGTTAATCCAGGGGAGCGTCAGTAACCATGTGTTTCACCATGCACCCTGTTCTGTTTTGAGTGTGCACCATCCCAGCGCCATGAAAACTGCATCTACTCCCGCTCACACATAAGTCAGAGGATTACAGCAAGTGAAAGAGTCAGGCGGAAACGCAAGTGGAAGCAAAATCGATTACAACTCAACCATCTCATTCACTTCCTCTAAGCTACCGAGGGCTTGAAACTCTCCCTACACTGGATGCTGCTTTTCTGATGATCATTAGCCTTGTGATGTTCTCAGGAATAGCCGCTTCAATTTACGCTTTCCTTCCCAAGCGCAGGCAGCCTTCATTCAACTTCAACCCGCGTTCTAAGGTTTCGTGCCATCGCTGTCGCTATTTTAGCAGCGGTAATCCCTATCTTAAGTGCGCTCTCCATCCAGTCACCGTCCTCACTGAGCAAGCAGTTGATTGCATAAATTACGACCCGAACAGTGAAGCAAAACGGATTAAAAAGTAAGGACGAGTATTGCTGATTACCTAAAATGTTTTTCCCAACGGAACTACACAAAATCAAACTACAAAATAAGGATTTAACACCATGAAACTCCAATTAACCGTTCCTAGAATGACTTGTGGCGGTTGTGTAAACACCATCACTAAAGCGATTAGAACCGTCGATGCTCACGCGATCGTTCAGCGCGATCCAAAAACCAAGCTTGTATCAGTGGAAACTCAAGCGCCTGAAGCAGCCATTAAGAATGTGATTACGGCAGCTGGCTATTCTGCTAGTTAACCCGATGTCATTGGTTCTGACTTCAATTTTAGAACCAATTACTGGATGTCTCAGGCTCAGGCTACAGGCGTTATAGCGATCCTGTAACGATCTTGATTGTTTGAGGAACTCTCTTATGAAATCCGATTATCTGATTGTCGGCAGTGGGTTATCAGCCTTGGTCTTTGGTGCGCTGATGGCAAACTCCGGCAAGACTGTGCAAATCCTCGAAGCCCATGAGCATCCAGGGGGCTTTGGTCATACGTTTACGATGGCTAAAAAGTATACGTTCAATGCCCAATTTCACTATGTCTGGGACTGCGGTGAAGGACAAACCGTCAATCGGGTACTCAAAAAACTGGGCTTGGATCGGGAAGTGACCTTTGAGCGGTATGATCCAAATGGCTTCGATCATATGCGAATGCCGGAATATGCCTTGGACATTCCCTCACAACCAGAGGAACTAATCCAGCGATTGTCTAATCTGTTTCCTGCTCATAGCGATCGCCTTCGTCAATTCGTCAATGAAGTGGAAAAAACTGGTGCAGGCTTA
>JBGTJW010000675.1:0-2652 GCA_041744955.1 Stenomitos sp.
AGAAGTACGGCTGGGTGTACGAGTCAGCCAGGTAACAGAACAAGCGGTTGAGCTACAAAATGGATCGGCGATCGCCACCGAAACCGTAATCTGGACAGCCGGATTGGAGGCATTGCTGCCGCCAGGGCTAGAGACCGTAGAGACGGCGAAAGCTGGAAAACTGGTGGTGCTGCCGACGCTGCAATTGCCTGCGCACCCAGAGGTTTACGCAATCGGAGATTTGGCACAGGTCAAACCGAATGGCAACGCTCTTATTGGTGTCGCTCCAGAAGCATTGCAACAAGGAGTGTCTGTCGCCCAAAATATCAAACGCCAGCTAACCGGACGCACCCCTCAGCCCTTTCGCTACTTAAATAAAGGCAGATTAGCCATCATTGGCTGCTACGCTGGTGTGGGCAAAATTGCCGGGATTCCCTTTGCTGGATTTCTTGCCTGGTTTTTGTGGCTAGGCGTTCACTTAGTCTACTTACCTGGATTTAGCCATCGCTTACTAGTGTTGCTCAGTTGGTTGCAAGCCTACGGTTTAGGCGATCGCGCCGTTCGTGCCATTTTGCCAGGGCGATCGTTGACAAAGCCGTTAATCAAAACCTGATTTACTGGGTTGCATGCGAGAGAATAGCAGCATCCTTGTGCCATCATGCGGGCTTCCTTCTTGCCAACGCTTTGCTCAATCTTATCTGTGGATGAGGAGTCAGCCCATCGTATCTTTTGCCCGAAATGAGTCGCGCCATCTTACAACTGCTTCAATGTAAAAAATTGATTTTGGCAAGTGTGGCGTAGTCCGCTGGTGTATCAATGTCAAACACGCCTTGGGGGCAAGAAATCTGGAGTGCTGTTTGAGCGTGTTGTTGAATGATTTTTCTGGCTCCAACGTCGCCGCTTAGGGTTGTCAGCGCTGAAAAGAGTGTGTGGTGGAATAGCGCTGGCACACCCAAAACATCAGCGTATGCTGAAGCAACAATGCAGGGCTGCGATCGCTGATAATGCTCCACCAGTTGATTGATTAGTTGGGTTGAGATCAACGGTTGATCACAGACGCACACCACAACGGCTTCAATCCTAGGATTTTTAGCCGTCAGGGCTGCTATCCCGGCTCGAATAGAAGTGCTGATGCCTTCAGCCCAGTACAAATTTCTAATCACTTGCACATTGAAGCCTGCAAGCTCTGGTTGAATTTGTTCAGCGTTTGCACCCAAAACAACAATGATCGGCTGGCAAACGGAGTTAACTGCAATCTCAACGACCCGCTGGATCAAGCTTTGCCCTTGGTAGCGCAGCAATTGCTTCGGCGTTCCCATGCGGGCAGAGGCACCCGCCGCCAAGACGACTAGACCAACAGCAGACACAGTTTTGCTCCACTATAGATGGAACCCTGACGCGATCGCGTAGCCAAACCTAAGCCCCAAATTACGTCATCGCTGGCGGTTGTATCGGATTGCACAAGGATAGATCTGGAGTTCTGCGTTAACAAAGGTTTTGCCCGTTCAAATCCTTCACTTTCTAGACAACTGCCACCAATCGCCCCGCCGACTGAACCAGCTTCGGTGAGAAACATCCGTGCGCCTGATCTACGATAGACAGAACCCACTGTTTTGACGACAGTGGCGATCTCTGCCTGTTGACCAGATTGCTCGCTGGGCGCAAACGCCTTCAGCATATTCTGTAACTCTTTCTTCACTAACTGTCAGAGTAAACCAATCCCACAGGTGAATGTTACAGATAGGTTGAGGACTGAGCGTTGAGTAACCCAGTCCTCAAGATTTTGAGTTGCAATTGTAACTAAGCAAGTGCAAAACTCACCTTTAACCAATCAACTTATCAGGAGTCAGTGGCAAACTGCGGAGGCGCTTGCCCGTAGCGTGGTACACCGCATTGGCAATGGCTGCCGAAACACCCGTAATGCCAATCTCACCGACACCGCGTGCACCTGCCGGATTGAAGTTCAGGTCAGGTTCGCCGACAAAGGCAACATCAATGCGGGGCGTATCGGCATGGGCAGGAATGTGGTATGTCGCAAGGTCGTAGACGACGGGGTAGCCAGTATTCGGGTCAAAATGGCACTCTTCCATCAGCGCCTGCCCAATGCCCATGATCACGCCGCCCCGTACCTGGCTGGCAGCGGCTTTGGTATTGATAATGCGCCCAACATCCATCACCGACACCCAGCGCGTTACTCGCAGTCGTCCGATCGCTTCATCGACGGTGACTTCGCAGAAGTGGGCACCCCAGGATTGGAACGCCCATTTTTTCGTTTCGTCACCGGGCGCGGAAGAAGCAGAGGCTTCGATCGCCGCCCGTCCCGATTTTTGGAGCGCGGCACAGGCTTCGGTGCCAGTCGTACAGTTGGCGGTTTTGAGAATCTCCTGGCAGGCTTTGATGACTGTGGGCGTAAGGGATGCGGTCATCTGAGAACCACCTGCCAGTCCGCCATCGGGCAACTGTGAGTCGCCCATCTCCACCCGCACCTTTTCAACCGGAATGCCTAAGGTCTCGGCGGCGGTAATGGCAACGACTGTGTACGATCCCGTTCCCATATCATTACCAGAGGTGAGAACATGGGCGCTGCCATCGGGCAACAAACGTACTTTTGCAGAGGTTGCGCCCCGCAGACCAGGGAACGTGGCAGCAGCCATGCCCCAGCCAACGAGTTTG
>JBGTJW010000676.1:0-2827 GCA_041744955.1 Stenomitos sp.
TGATGACAGGCTTGGTGAAGGTGGATTAGATTCTCCTCTTTGTCCGTGCTGTATGACGCGACAATTAGATAGACCGAACGACGACTACATTGTCCGCCTCCAACCTCACAACTTTTAGATCGGCGTTCCCGGTCGAGTAGAGAAGACTCCTGCATGCACGCCTGCGGTCTTTCACTTACTGAGCACTGCTTCTAGAGAGCGTAGCTGACTCCGTTCTGGAGTGGCTTGCTGGATGGGAATGGCAATGACAAATTTTGCTCCCTGCCCTGGTGTTGAGTCGCAAAACAACTGCCCCCCATGTTTCTCCGTAATAATTTGGTAGCTAATCGAGAGTCCCAAGCCCGTGCCCTTGCCCACTGCTTTCGTAGTGAAAAACGGATTGAATAAGCGGGTCCGCACCGTTTCGGCCATACCTGGACCGTTATCAGCAATGGTGATTTGGACTGTGCCCTGCTTTGTCACGGCTGTATGGAGCCACAACGTATTAGGATTCGCCACCAGCGCCTCAAATGCTTTGCCCTGATTCGCTTCCTCAAACGCATCGATCGCGTTACTCAGAATGTTCATAAAGACTTGATTGAGCTGTCCGGCATAACATTCCACCAGCGGCAATTGACCGTAGTCTTTAACAACCTGAATTTCGGGTCGTTCTGCCCCTGCCTTGAAGCGGTGCCGCAGAATCACCAACGTATTATCAATGCCCTCATGGATGTCCACCGCCTTAAACTCCGCTTCATCCAGCCGCGAGAAGTTGCGTAACGACAGCACAATTTCGCGAATCCGTTCCGTCCCAACTTTCATTGATTGCAACATCTTGACCAGATCCGCCATCAAAAACGCTAAATCAGCGGCATTAACTGCCTCCTGCAACTCTTGCGGTGGCTGAGGGTAATGGCTCTGATAGCGTTGCAGCAGACCGACTAGCTCCTGTGTATACTCCTCGACATGGTTCAAATTGCCATGAATGAAATTGACCGGGTTGTTAATTTCATGGGCGACCCCAGCCACCATTTGTCCCAGTGCCGACATCTTCTCGCTTTGCACCATCTGCGTCTGCGTCTGGTGCAACTCTTCGAGCGTGGTTTGCAGTTGGCGATTGTTTTGGCTGAGTTCGTGGGTGCGTTGCTGCACGCGGTTCTCTAACTCGGCGTTGCTTTCCTCCAGAGCCGTGAACGAGTCGTGTAGTTGTCCTGCCATTTCATTAAACGAGAGGGACAGACTGTTGAGTTCTTGAATCCCTTTGGCTTCTACCCGCTGGTCGAGGTCGCCAGCGGCGATCGCCCGAGTAGCGGCACCGAGACGGAGGATCGGGCGAGTGATCCAGCGCGAGGTGTAGAAACCGAGAATGGTTGCACCAGCAAGGGCCGCCAAACATAGGAGCAGGGTGGTGCGCGTGTTGGCGTTGATTTGAGACATGAAAGCGCTTTCGGGTACGCTGACGACAACTAACCAATCTAAGCCGTATTGGTCGCGCCAAGGAGCCACACGTACGTAGTGGGGTTCGCCCTGAAAGTCAATCTGCAATTTTTCATTCGTGAGTGTGCCAAACCCATTGAAGCGCTGCTGGAGTTGTTTGGCGATCGCTTGGATGGTGGGGTCAGTGCTGTCGATCGCGTTTAACCGCTGAATCTCATCTTTGACCACTTTGAAGGGTTGGGCTTTGCCAGAGTTGGCAATCAAGGTGCCGTTGCGCTCCACGATAAACACGCGCCCAGAGGGATTGACTTCTAAATTTTTTAAGAACTCACTCAGCTTCAAGAGATGGATATCTACAGCGACCATTCCCAGTAAGCGCTGCTGCGAATCGTAAATGGGGCGACCGGCTGAGGCAGCAATATAAGGATAATTGGGATAGTTAAGGGTGTAAATGCGCGACCAGACAGGCTTGCGTGCTTTCACTGGCTCGGTGTACCAGGGTTCAGCGAAGTGGTTCCAGTCAAAGGTCGCCGTACTCTGGGTGCGGTTCCCCTGCTGATCGGTCTCATAGCTGGTACCCTTATAAGGTGGCTTGCCATCCCAGTCATCAATGACGAGGGTTTTGCCGTCGTAGCGTCCAGCACCGCTGCCTTCGCCTGTAGTCAAGCCCATGCCGATGTAGGTGATGTCATAGGCTTGCATCTGATGCCAAAAATACTTGCCGACAGTCTGGCGATCGCGCACGTTCAGCAAACCCATCTTCACGGCATCTGCGTTCATCTGGTTCAACTTATGGGGAATCGACAAATAAGATGTTAGATGTTGATCCACCGAACTGCTCGTGCGTGCCATCAATTGGTCTGATAGTTCGTTGACCGCTTGCTGTCCATTTCTAAGCGAGAGGTAGCCCACTAACCCAACCGCTCCAAAGATTTGCAGCACGAACGGTACGATGAGCACAAATTGCAGTGGGAGTCCTTGCAGCTTAGGAGAGGGGGATGCCTTCATGAGATATTTTTTACGTAAAAAGTAACATAACTTTAAGGTTCCCACTTGGCTCCTGGTTGTCTCAGTCGTTTTGCTGACTCTTCACAGCCGTTTTACTGAATTACCCCCTCTAACACCGCTGCTAGAAACTGAACTGCGCCCGCAGGTTACCAACATAAAGATTGGGATTGCTGTCAAAGTTGTTGGCGTTGAAGATGGCATAGAAGGCAGGAACGATCGCCAGACGATCGTTCAAAGGGTAGTAATACGAGGCTTCCAGTTCGTAAATCGTGCCACCGTTACCACCACCCGAAACAAAGTACTGACGACCGTTGACTATATCCATCGGTGCCACAAACTTGATTGCCCCCAGTGCCCCTTTCTTGCCCAAATCAGTAAAAGCGACACCGACTTGAAACGACTG
>JBGTJW010000677.1:0-13674 GCA_041744955.1 Stenomitos sp.
CCTCAATCGCATTGAGAAATGCTGGGCCTGGTTGAAAAGTCACATTCGCAAACAGTTACGCTACTGCAACACATTGCGTGAGGCAATGGAGACCGTTCTTAAGCAGGCAGCGTCCTAACTTATATGGCGATGGCTATATCACTTGTCTGGGCTATTAACCTGGCAGTATTTGGTCTTGCAGATCAGACCCGTGCTTCGACTTCGCTCAGCACTCAGAAACTCTGTGGATTGAGCGAAGCCGAAATCTCCCCCCATTGCAGGATGTTCTATTGCTGGATTAACAGGTCATACCAACCAGACGTTGCAATTTTAAAGGAGAAACTTTTGTCGCTTTCAAGCGACTCATGCAGGCGCATCCGGCTCCTACCCAACTTTTAAGAATTGCGTTTAAAGCTCTGGTAAAAGGTAATGAGTCACTTCGGATCGGGACGGTATAGTACTTCTACGAGGCAGCTACACCAACACTTTTGTGGTGGCACAGAAGCAACCATCCCCTGTGACTGACTCTAGCTCTAGGGCAGCGGTATGACCGCACGCAACGCAACAGCCAGGGATTAAATTATGTGCATTCGGATCAAAAACTGCTATTACTAGACGTATGCCACAGACCGCTAGTTTGTCGATCGCAGCGGGAAAAGTGTCAAGCATTTTTTTGCGAAGAAATTGCTGGCGCGTTCGGCAAAAGCGTTACTAAACGGTTTGTACAGGCTACAATCAATCTCGGAAGTTGTCGCAATCTTAGGTCAAGGCGTGTGAGTGGCACTACAGCATTTTTAGGTGGAACTGTATTTGCCGGACTTTTAGCATTTTTACTGTTGAAAGGTGAAACACCAGGCTCTGCCGTTTTTTCGGGCAGTAAGACGCTGCCAACGCCAACCGATCTGCCAACGGTCACTGTTTCACAACTTCCCCAGCCCTCAATGGCTGACCCTCTTGCAGTCTATAATGCCGAGCAGCAAAAAAAAGAAGCCGAGCAGTTGAAGGCTCAGCTAGAGAAACAAGTTTCAGAGACTGACCAGCTAAAAGCCAAAGTCGAAAGCCAAAGTAAGAATTCTGATCAGTATAAAGCGCTGCTAGAGGCTCAGACGAACGATGCTAACCAGTTCAAAGCGCAGCTAGAGAAGCAAGCAGTTGACTTTCAGCAGTCTAAAACCCAGCTTGAGAAGCAGCAAATTGAAACGGAGCAGCTTAAGTCTCAGCTTCGGAATCAACAATTGATTGTGGAAAGCCTCACCAACCAACTTAGGGCAGTCACCGAAGACTCCCAAAGACGAAGCGCGCAGTCCCTTTTTGGCGATCGCTCGTCCAGTGCTTTAGGCGGATTCCTTTGGCTTTTGATGGGTGTTTTCGCGACGATCGGGGGCAGTTTTGTCCTCTTCCGTCTGATGGTCATGAGCAACCAGAGGCAGCCACGGTTGATTAACGCCAGACGTGCCCAGCGCGATCGTCTACAGCCAAAGCGCTACGGCAAGTTTTTACTCCCGTCTCAACAAGCGCCAGAAATGCACTACGAAGAGCGCCGGGTGCGCTAGTCAAACACGATCGCCCTTTGCTACCAAGTCTTTTGGTTCATCTTTCATATCGGTGATCGCATCCAAACAAAAGCAGAGGAGTAGCGTGTATGGAAACGAAGCTGATTTTGACCGAGAAAGACATCAAGCGGGCGATCGAAGAATACTTGCTCGGCACCAAGCAAGGCAAAGCTAAATCCATTCGGCTGGAGAAAGGTAACAATGACGTTTCGGCTGATCCAAGAGAATATTCTGCTTTCTACGCAGAAGTCGAATTGGAAGTTGAGGAAGACACCATCAAGTAAGCCAGTTTTAAGCGCTGATGACTGACTTTAGTTCATACAAATAGCTGATAACACGAAAGCATTTCGCGCTCAGTCGCTTGCCTCTTCCTCAGTTACATTCAACTGCTGGATTGCTGAGTTATAGGTTTGGGTGCGATCGTACAAGGCGGAGCTTTTCTGTCTATTCACCAAATTCAGAGTGACATACAACAATTTTCAGTCTAACGATTGTTAGGTCGCTCAATCTTTTGGTGGAATTGTACTTGGCGGTCATCTGTGGAAAAGCGACACCACAATTACTGATATATCTAGGTGATCGCGAAATAAAGCAAGATAATGAAAATGCCAACATTCGAGCTATGTAGGTAGATCGGGACAAGCCACAAAGATAGTCATACTGAGTCACGGATAACCTGTGATGCTCTCCTCGGCTTAATACAGAAGCAAATTCTGAATATTGAGCGCAAAGAAGCAAAGAATACGTGTGCAATCTTTCAGCAAACAGGTAATCGGTTTATATTCCTGTATCACCGAAAAAATAGCCCAAATGTAAGAATTTATTTTCGTGCTGAACCTGATTCAGAACCGTATCAAATCCCACCTACTATAAATCTCCAAAAACGAACGCAAATTAATAACGCATGGGAAAGAAACTTCCCTTACTTTTTCGATCTTTCGCCATCTGATAATTTGGAAGAAGTTTCTGCTTTTCTTGTTAAAGAAGCTTATCCACTTTCCTTAAGATCTGCTTCATCAACACTGGTAAAGGAACAGCCCGAGCTGCTTGAGCAGCGTCAACGAGTCGAAGCTAAGGGTTATTTCAATGCTGAAAATACTGAAGACGCAAGACGGCGAGTAACTACTTCTATTGTGCAGCGACAAGGGCAAGCGGAGTTTCGTCGTAAGCTGTTAAAAGTCTACAACTACCAATGCCCAATAACTGGATGTGATGCCGAACCTGCTCTCGAAGCAGCACATATTCTTCCATACAAGGGAACTGAAACCAATTATATAGCTAATGGTTTGCTACTAAGAGCAGATGTACATACACTTTTCGATTTACATTTGCTATCTATTCATCCTCAGACACATGAAATTGCTATTTCTCCTGAGTTGATGGAAACTTCCTATATAGAATATGTGAATCGAAAAGTGTCTTTGCCAAAACAGAAAATTGCACAACCAGACCCAATTGCTCTAACAAAACATCATGAGTTGTTTCTGCAAAAGTGTTCACAAAAGATACTTCAACCACCTAACAATTTTAGTGTAGCGGACTGACCGAAGTCGCTTATGGTGCTGCAAATTTTGTTGCAGCTACTGAACAATACTGTTAGCCTTGTGGTACAATCGCTCCCTATTATTGCTATCTAAGGCAATTCACCACAGTAGAATTGAACTAGCTGTAGCGGGGAAGCGTTTTATGGATCTGACGATCGAGCTTGAGCAAGAAGACGACGAACGCTGGATTGTGGAGATTCTTAATCTACCGGGTATGCTTGCCTATTGGGGATAGCCAAGAAGATGCTGTAGCAAGAGTGAAGGCATTGGCATTTCGTGTCTTAGCTGTTTAAACACACCAGTAAACGTGCTTTCCATGCTTAGTCTCGGAGTTAGACATCACTCATTCTCAGACTATCCTAGAAAAGCTGATGTAACGAACCGTGATGCTGAACATTTCTCAACTGCTGGCAGACGAGCTTGACCTCAAACCGTTTCAGGTGAGCAATGCGCTCGAACTCTTTGCCGAAGGGTCAACCGTGCCGTTTATCGCTCGTTATCGCAAAGAGCGTACCGGTGAGATGGATGAAACCCAGTTGCGAGGCTTGTCCGATCGCTACACATATCTGACCGAACTGGAAGACCGAAAAAAGGCGATTCTGGACGCGATCGCTCAGCAAAACAAGCTGACTCCCGCACTGGAAGCCCAAATCACTGCCTGTCTGCAAAAGAACGAACTCGAAGATCTCTATCTGCCCTACCGTCCCAAACGTCGTACCCGTGCCGCGATCGCGCGTGAGAAAGGACTGGAGCCGTTAGCAGCATTCCTCAAAGCACTCAACACACCCACTGCTGTATCGACAGATCTGGCAACTGAAGCGGCAACGTACGTTTCTGAAGCACAGGGAGTCGCAACGGCTGAAGATGCCTTGAAAGGAGCGTCTGATATTCTGGCGGAGGAAGTCGCGGAGAAGGCAAACCTCCGAGCCTATCTGCGTGAATATCTCATGACAGCAGGCGTTTTGACCTCGAAAGTGAAAGGCGACCATCCCGAAGGCTCCACGAAATTTGAGATGTATCGACAGTATCAGGCAAAAGTAAAAGCGATCGCGCCTCACAACCTGCTAGCGCTGTATCGGGGCGAGGATGAAGGTGTTTTGACAGTCGATCTGACGTTTGATGAAGACGCTGTGCTGTCCTATCTGGAGTCGCAAGAACTGCGGGCAAAACAGCGCGAAGTCCGCTCGTTCTACCGCGAAATGCTGAAGGATGCCTTTCATCGCTTGATGAAAAATTCGTTGATCACGGAAGTGAGATCGGCGAAAAAAGTCGAAGCCGATGTCGTGTCTATCAGCACCTTTGAGGCAAATTTGCGAGAACTGTTGCTGTCTGCTCCTGCCGGGATGAAACCGACGCTGGCGATCGACCCTGGCTTTCGTACAGGCTGCAAAGTGGCGGTACTCGACCAGACGGGCAAATTTTTGGAATACCAAACCATTTTTCCTCACCAGGCAGCAGGGCAGCGCGTACAGGCAGGACGGACACTTGCCACACTCATTGAGCGCTATCACGTCGAACTGATTGCGATCGGCAACGGCACGGCGGGACGCGAAACCGATGAGTTTGTGACCGAAGTCTTGCAAGACTTGCAGCGCAAGCCAGTCAAAGTGATGGTCAACGAATCGGGTGCGTCGATTTATTCTGCCAGCCCCGTGGCGATCGCCGAATTTCCCGACCAGGACATCACTGTGCGGGGTGCCATCAGCATCGGTCGTCGCCTGCAAGATCCCCTGGCAGAACTGGTGAAAATTGATCCAAAATCGATCGGTGTGGGGCAGTACCAGCACGATGTTGACCAGAAATTGCTGAAAAAGAAGCTGGATGAAACGATCGAAAGCTGCGTTAACTACGTGGGCGTTGACCTCAACATGGCATCGAAAGAACTGCTGACCTTTGTTTCTGGCATTACGCCGACGATCGCCAACAATATTGTTGCCTATCGCAATGAGAACGGCGCGTTTAGCAATCGTCGTCAGTTGCTCAAAGTCCCCAAACTAGGACCCAAAGCCTTCGAGCAAGCAGCAGGTTTTCTGCGGATTCGCAACGGCAAAAATCCGCTGGACAATACTGCGGTACACCCCGAAAGCTACAAGGTTGTAGAAACCATCGCTACCGACCTTAACGTGCCCCTGACCGAAATTACACAGGTTGCCGATCGGCTGCAAAAGACCGACCTGAAGAAATATGCGACCGAGGCGATCGGTGAACCCACTCTCCGCGACATCCTTGCAGAGCTAGAAAAACCAGGACGCGACCCGCGCGCCGAATTTAAATATGCCACCTTCAAAGAGGGTGTCAAAGAAATCTCTGATCTCACCCCTGGCATGGCACTGGAAGGCATTGTTACCAATGTTGCCAACTTCGGAGCGTTTGTGGATATTGGTGTCCATCAAGATGGTTTGGTACACGTGTCGCAACTTGCCGATCGCTTTGTTAGTGATCCCAAGCAGATTGTCAAAGTCGGTCAGGTCGTCAATGTGCGCGTATTGGAAGTGAACGAAAAACTCAAGCGCATTAGCCTGTCGATGCGTGCCGACATTACTGAAGGGGAAGGGCGCAGCCAGTCGAGCCACCCAGCACCACTCAAAGCCAATCCCGCTCAACCCAAAGTCAATGCATCCCAACCCAAAGCCAATCCCGCTCAACCCAAAGCCAATCCCGCTCAACCGAAAGTCAATCCCGCTCAACCCAAAGCTGCCTCAGAGAAACCTGCCACGTTGGATGATCTAAAAGCGAAGTTTGGCAAGAAACGGTAGGACGCAGCCAGCGACTATCTGTAAAAGGGTTGTTACCATGAGTGGGTAAGGTCATCCAAGTCATCACCTCATGGAAACCAAGAATGTTAGCTCGGAAGCCAATGCTGAGCCAACCGAAACAGCACTTGATCCCAGCACTGTACCAGCACCACTAGCGGCGGATGTTGCAGCGGATGCTGATGCTGCGTCAACACCGATTACAACCGCGACCGAGCCGAAACCAAGCTATGTGAAGCTCGCAATGCGGAACATGGTACGCAAACGCGGCTTATCACTCCAGCACTTTTTCTTGACAACGGTTGGACTTTTGGCTGTGTTTATTGGTCTTGCTTATTTAACCCGTTGATTGGACTTTAAACTCGTTGAGGCTACAAGCGGTGCAGGTTGAAGTGTGCGTTCAAGATGGCAGCGATGAGTTTACGGAGGCGGAAAGCTCCAAAGACGAGTTTGCTGTTGCCGTAGCGATCGATCCGGTAATTGCTACAGAAACATGGGAACGCTGGTTTCAAGACTGGCTGGAAGCGTTGCAGCCAACGTTTTCGCCGATCGATGCCTACGAGTTGAGCTTACGGCTGACGGACGATCGAGAGATCCAACAACTCAACCAGCAGTATCGTCAGCAGGACAAACCAACCGATGTGCTAGCATTTGCAGCCTTAGAATCGCTCTATCCAGAGCCAGATGAGCTTCAGGCAACGCTGCCGTTGTATCTAGGAGACATCGTGATTTCGATCGACACTGCCCAGCGACAGGCTGACGGACAGCAGCATCCGCTCAACGTTGAACTAGCGTGGCTGGCATCGCATGGCTTACTACATCTGCTGGGGTGGGATCATCCGGATGAAGACAGCCTGACCCGAATGTTAAAGCAACAACAGGATCTGCTTGAGATCATTGGTCTTCACAGCAAGACCGGATAGAATGCTGGGTAGGCTATAGCGTTGGCTAGGGTCTGCTGTTGAGCGATGCGTCAGAATAATCATAGTGCTGGCAGACAAGCATCCTGGAAGCTTTTCTAGCCTTGATAGCCGCGTCTAGCCCCTCCGTTCATTGGTTCTCTCTCCCTGTGGTGTATGCCTCCTGACCTCCAAGCCCAGACCCCGGATCGTACAAATGGCAAAGTTGTACCGATCGCCACGCTGAACCGCGACCTTTCATGGCAGGTTGCTCCGAGCCTGTGGATTAGCTTCAAATATGCATGGGCAGGGGTTCGGTATGCGTTTCTCACCCAACGCAACTTTCGCATTCATGTCTTTGTCGGCACGTTTGCGTTTTGTCTCGGCATTTTTCTACACCTGAGCGCTGTAGAAATGTCGATCGTGGGGTTGACAACGGGGGCAGTCCTGGCAATGGAGCTTCTGAACACGGCACTTGAATCTGTGGTTGACCTGACCGTAAAGCAGACCTATCACGAGCTAGCAAAGATTGCCAAAGATTGTGCCGCCGCCGCAGTGCTGATCTCGTCGCTAGCGGCTGTAGCGGTCGCTAGTTCACTGCTGCTACCAAAACTCTGGTTACTGATCGCCGCTCATTTGCTCTAGTGTAAAAATGCTCTAGTGTAAGAAACAAAGAAAGACATGGCGCAGACAAGGCTATGTGCAACGTTCTGCTTTCTGTTCCCTCAGTCTCTAGCTTCTCATGATTCTTGTCATCGATAACTACGACAGCTTTACCTACAATCTGGTGCAGTATCTCGGCGAACTAGGTGCTGAGTTTCCAGTGGCAGAAGCCATTCAGGTCTATCGCAATGACCAAATTTCGCTTGAGCAAATTGGTCAGCTTCAGCCGGATGCGATCGTGATTTCTCCGGGTCCCGGTCGTCCTGAAGATGCAGGAATTTCGCAGTCCATCATTGAGTCCTTTGGTGCCATCCTGCCGATTTTGGGCGTTTGCTTGGGGCATCAGAGCATCGGGCAAGTGTTTGGCGGCAAGATTGTATCTGCCCCGGTGCTCATGCATGGCAAAACGTCTTCAGTGCATCACACAGGCTTAGGGGTTTTTGAAGGATTAGAAAATCCACTGACCGCAACCCGGTATCATAGTCTGGTGATCGATCGGCAAGCGTGTCCAGACGTGCTAGAAATTACTGCCTGGGTGGATGACGGTACGATTATGGGTGTGCGCCATCGGCAGTATCCCCATGTTCAAGGCGTTCAGTTTCATCCTGAAAGTGTTCTCACTGCGTCGGGCAAGCAGCTACTAAGGAACTTTTTAGCGTCGATCGCCAGTCAGTAATGAGCAGTTCTAAGTTCTAAGTTTTGAGTTTTGAGTTGTCAGTCGAGTCGTTGTTGCCCATTGCCAGCGTCTAGATAGCAGCACCAAACTCAAAACTCAAAACTTTTCTAGTGTTGGTTTTGGTGAGGGGAGATTATGAGACGGCGGCGATTGCTACGCTATGCAGGGGCAGGCTTACTGTCTACATTGGGGTTGGGAGCGGCTTCTGGAGTGCAGAGCTATAGCGCTCAAACCGGAGGGGCACTGGGAGTGCAGTGGTTAGGGCATTCTTGCTTTCTCTTTACAGGCGACGGGCGACGGATTTTGGTAAACCCATTTCGATCGCTCGGCTGTACGGCTGGTTATCGTGCGCCCAAAGTCTCGGCTGAATTGGTCTTAATTAGCAGCCAGCTATTGGATGAAGGTGCGGTAGAGATCGTTCCAGGGAATCCCCGTCTGCTGTACGAATCTGGGGTTTATCAATTTAATAAAAAGCGGATTCAGGGCATTCGGACGGATCACGATCGCATCGGCGGCAAGCGCTTTGGTAGCAACATAGCGTGGCAGTGGCAGCAAGGCGGAGTAAATGTTCTTCATCTAGGTGGTATTGCTGGCGCGATTTCGCTAGAGCAGAAGATTTTGATGGGTCGCCCAGACGTATTGTTTGTACCGATCGGCGGCGGTGCTAATATTTATACGCCTGAAGAGGCAAAGCAAGCCATTCAAGTGCTGAACCCAAAGCTCATTATTCCAACGCACTACCGCACGAAGGCAGCATCAACAGCCTGTGAGAGCGTTGGTGTCGATCAATTTCTCTCACTGATGAGCGGTACGCCTGTGCGTCGCAGTGGTGCGACTATCAGCCTGCGATCGGCTGACTTACCCAAAGAGGGTATGGCAATTCAGGTGTTGAGCTACCCCTTCTAACCAGCGCTGAGAGCGACACTCTTTCGCAAAGCAGACAGACTTTTCTCCCGCTCATCATAAGATAAATGTGATGAGGATGACTGGAGGCGTAGGAAACGGGTAGCGATGCAAACGAAGACTCTTTCTGCCTCAGAGACAGCAGCTCGGTTTCATCAACTTCAAACGCAATTGCGCGATCGCTGGCAGTCCGTCGAACTCTTCGATAGCAGTGATGCCGATATTGTTGTGATACCGTCACTTAGCCTTGACCAGCGGGAACTGCTCAAAATTGAAGGGGTACACCACTACGAAGAACGGCTCTTGTTCTCGCTGATTCGGCTGCGAAATCCGCGCACCCGTCTGGTTTATCTCACATCGCAACCGCTGCACCCCAGCGTGATTGACTATTACCTGCAACTGCTGCCCGGTATTCCGTTTTCTCATGCCCGCGATCGCCTGTTGCTGCTGTCAACCTATGATTCATCACTGAGTCCCCTGAGCCAGAAAATTCTCGATCGTCCCCGCTTGCTGGAGCGCATTCGTCATGCCGTGCAGCGCGATCGGGCTTACATGATTTGCTACAACTCCACCGAGGCAGAGCGCGACTTAGCCGTTCAGCTTGATATTCCCCTCTATGCACTCGATCCAGCCTTACTCCAATGGGGCACCAAGAGTGGCAGCCGTCAGATTTTTGCCGAAGCCGGAGTCCCCCATCCGGATGGCAGCAACAGTCTCTGGAATGCCGAAGAACTAGCCGCAGCAGCCAACGCTCTGTGGGAACGGCAGCCAGCCCTTAAGCGCATGGTCGTGAAGCTCAATGAGGGTTTTTCGGGGGAGGGTAATGCCATTCTAGATTTGCGTCCCATACAAGGGGTAGAACCAGGGGCAGCCTCTTCTGAGGTGCGCGTCAAAGCGTTGCAAGACCAATTTAGTCATCTCAAGTTTGAAGCAAAAGCCGAAACCTGGGAAAATTTCAGCCGCCGCATTGTCGAGTTGGGGGCGATCGTCGAAGCATTTTTGGAAGGCGAAGAGAAGCGATCGCCCAGCGTCCAGGGCAGAATCACACCGACGGGCGAAGTTGAAATTCTCTCGACCCACGACCAGATTTTGGGCGGACCCAGTGGACAGATTTACCTGGGATGCAGTTTTCCCGCAGATGAAGCCTATCGCCTGCGCTTACAAGAATTGGGACTGCGTATTGGCAAAAATTTGGCAGAAAAAGGGGCAATGGAGCGCTTTGGTGTTGATTTTGTTGCCGTTCATCAACCAGACAAACTGGACAAACCAGCCTGGGATATTCAGGCGATCGAAATCAACTTGCGGAAAGGCGGCACGACCCATCCCTTCATGACGCTCAAGTTTCTCACCAATGGGCGGTATGACCTGTCTAGCGGTCTGTTTTACAGCCAGCAAGGGCGACCCAAGTACTACGTTGCCACCGACAACCTGCAAAAAGACCGCTATCGGGGCTTGCTACCCAACGATTTGATGGATATTATCGCCCAGCATCAGCTTCATTTTGATACCAGCACTGAAACAGGCACGGTGTTTCACCTCATCGGCTGTCTGTCAGAATTTGGCAAGCTAGGCTTAACCAGCATCGGTAACTCGCCCCAGCAGGCAGAGGAAATGTACCATCGCCTCATCCGTGCCCTGGATGAAGAAACCCGATCGGGTCACGAAGAACCGCGATCGCAGCTTACAAGCTTGCCAATGGGATGGTAGGTCAGAAAGTAGAAGGATAGTGCATGACGCGTATTCGGTTTGATCAATTAGCTAAACAGTACTTGGAGGAGTTCTTAGAACCATTAGGCATAGTGCAGCGAAATTTAGAGGTGCCTGGTGAATCCAAATTTGTGGATGTGTGGTTCAGTCCTACAGCAACAGTGATTGAACCATCCAGTGACCTGGGATTACTCAGTCGTATTGCCACCAGCCCTTGTCTGCTAGAACCATTTCACAATGCGCCGACCCGACAGGAAGTCAGAAGCTGTTTGTTGAAGTTATTTTGGATTCAAGCAGAGCAGCGCCGTAGGCTTGAGCAGGATGGCGGTACGCAAACGGAAAGTGACTTACCGAGACTATGGCTTTTAGCTTCAACGACCACAAAGCCTGTAATTGCTGAGTTCGGTGGACAACTTCGAGCCGATTGGGGGACAGGCGTATATTTCTTACCAGAAGCGTACAAGACGACGATCGTTGCCATTGATAAATTGTCACCAACGCTAGAAACATTGTGGCTCAGAATTCTAGGGCGAGATCAGACGCAACAGCAGGCGATCGCCGAACTACTGGCACTATCAACGGCTGACCGACGACGGTCGAGAGTCTTACAGTTGTTGGTGAATTGGCGGATTACACTGGAATTAAGCAGCGAGTTAGAACAGGAGGAGCAAAGTCTGATGGCAACGTTATCACAAGCCTATTTCGAGTGGGAACAGCAGACTAAACAGCAGGGTGCTGAAGAGGCTGAACGATCGCTTATTCTCCGCCAGCTTAACCGCCGAGTCGGAGCAGTATCTGAGACAGCCAGATCGCAAATCGCCGCACTTTCCCTGCATCAGTTGGAGGGATTGGGTGAGGCATTGCTAGAGTTTAGGACGATCGCTGATTTAGACAATTGGTTACAAGCTAATCAGTAGTCATAATTTTTATCCAACTTAACCAGGCGGAAGTTAAATCAACTCAAAACTCAAAACTCAAAACTCAAAACTTTTATCCCTTATCCCTCATCTCTTCGCACCCCAGCGTTAGGGTAATCAAATCCTCAATATTGCGAAGCATCGTGGCGCAGATGGCATCCAGGGGAAGATCATTAGGGTCGTGCCCGAACGGGTTTTCGATTTCGATACCGATTTCTTCAATGCCAAAGAGGGTAAAGCTGATCAGAATGACAACGGGACCCGTTAACCAACCAACGCTACCCACCACTTGAAAGGGTAGAGAGAGGCAGTAGAGCAGCAGCAACTGCTTGAGATGAATAGCATACGCCATTGGCATCGGCGTTTTGAGAATGCGTTCGCAGGCTCCCAACATATCGACCATTGTGTCTAGCAGCTTATGCATAGCGCTGAGTTGATAGGCGTTCAGGTTGCTGCGATCGTGCTGCTGCAAGTAATCCCCAATCCAGAACGCAATCTCAAGGGGTGGGTGATGCATTTTTTTGAGGATGTCGTACTTTTCAGGTGGCAAAAGTACACTTAGTTCTTCGTTAATGGCTTCCTGCCGTAAATGCAGCTTTGTGGCAACGCAAAAGGCAACCAGCATCCGCAACACCACAATTTTTTGGGCGCGGGCTTCTGGCGTGGAGACCACGATCGCCAGCAAAATTTGCCGCGCCAGGTTACGCACCGTATTAATCAGCGTGCCCCAGCATTTGCGCCCTTCCCAAAAGCGCTCATACGCTGTATTGGTGCGAAAGACAAGCAGCAGCCCCAGCACAAGATTGGGGATCAGGGTAGCTAAGGTGGGCATGGCTACTGGCTGCCCCCAGTAAGACAGCACCGAAATAACTACTCCAAAGAGACCACAAAGTACGGTGCGACCCAGAATGGAGGGAATGACCGAACCTTTGATCTGAAAGGCAGTTTGAAACCACTGCTGGCGCTCAATAGCCATAGAGTTTGTTCAAAAATAAGCGGTTAGTAGTCATCGGTCAGCGAGTTTTGAGTTTTGAGTTTTGAGTTCTGTCTTTAGCTTTCTATCCGACTCCCGACTCCCTTACTGAAAGCTGACCGCTGAGAGCTAAGAGCTACTTACCAGTCGTCATCCCAGTAATTACCGGGGTCTGATGCCTCCACACGATAGAATAAACTCAACATAACGTATCAGTAAAAGTACGTCGCGCAAGCAGCTTACGGGAGATCAGACACGCATGGGCAAGGTAGTCGGCATTGACCTGGGAACAACCAACTCAGTCGTCGCTGTGATGGAAGGCGGCAAGCCAGTCGTAATTGCCAATGCCGAGGGGATGCGAACCACTCCATCCGTCGTTGGCTTTAGCAAAGATGGTGAGCGTCTGGTAGGACAACTGGCGCGGCGGCAGGCGATTTCTGACCCGCAAAATACGTTCTATGCCGTGAAGCGCTACATCGGTCGCAAGTATGCGGAACTCAGCCCAGAGTCTAAGCGAGTGCCCTACACCGTTCGCAAAGATGACATCGGCAATATCAGGCTCAAGTGTCCCCGCCTGCAAAAAGAGTTCTCCCCCGAAGAAATTGCCTCGATGGTGCTGCTTAAGCTGGTGGATGAAGCCAGCCGTTACCTGGGTACACCTGTAACGGATGCTGTCATTACGGTGCCTGCGTATTTCAACGACTCTCAGCGGCAGGCAACGCGGGATGCCGGACGCATTGCGGGGCTAGAAGTCAAGCGGATCTTGAATGAACCCACAGCCGCTTCCCTGGCGTATGGAATGGATCGTCGCGATAATCAAACGATCCTCGTCTTTGACCTGGGCGGTGGCACGTTTGATGTCTCCATTCTGGATGTGGGCGATGGTGTTTTTGAAGTTAAAGCAACCAGCGGCGATACCCAGCTTGGCGGCAATGACTTTGACAAGAAGATTGTGGACTGGCTGGCAGAGCAGTTTCTAGAGATAGAAGGCGTGGATTTGCGGCGCGATCGTCAGGCACTGCAACGCCTCAGCGAAGCTGCCGAAAAAGCCAAAATTGAGCTGTCGGGTGTCACTGTCACCGATATCAATCTGCCCTTCATCACGGC
>JBGTJW010000678.1:0-4786 GCA_041744955.1 Stenomitos sp.
GGCAAAAGATTTAACGATCGGGGCAAAGCTGATCAATGCCCGTGCTGAAACCGTTGCCGAAAAACCATCGTTTCGTGCTGCGTTTAAACAGCGGCGTTGTTTGATTCTGGCAGATGGCTTTTATGAATGGCACCGAATCGATCGCAAGACGAAACAGCCTTACTACTTTCAGTTAAGCGATCGACAACCCTTTGCTTTTGCAGGGTTATGGGAACGCTGGCAGGGTGATGATACTGCCGTTGAAACCTGCACCATCCTGACCACGCAAGCAAATGAACTGTTGCAGCCCATTCACGATCGTATGCCTGTGATTCTTGCTTCAGACGAGTACGATCGCTGGCTAGAACCAACCGAAATCCCTGACCATCACACTCTGCTGCGTCCCTATGATGCCGCTTCGATGCGCGGTGATCGGGTTAGCACTCTAGTTAATCGCGCTACGAATGACAGCCCCGATTGTGTGAATACACTCTAAGCATTGAGTCAGGTGATCGCCAATGACTGTGCCAAACGGTTGGTCAATCACTGAGGAATCGCAAGCCTTGATCAGCAGCGATTGCGTCCTCGCATACCGCGATTAGCTCATCAAATTTAAGCATCCATCGGTCATTTTGTTTCAAGCGTGCCAAAATCTGTTCTCTGACGATGGAATCTTTAGCGCGAACATTCTTTTCCTTGATTAGCGCTTCAAAATAAGCATCTCGAAGTTGATGGATTTCGTTAAGCCAAGTTGGAACATCAACGTATGGATTTTCATAAAACCGCTCGTAAATGATCTTAAACTGTGATGCTTTGATGCCGAAGGTTTGGATCATTTGAAAGAGATCCATATCCTTGTCCGCGATCGCACTTTGCTTTGTGTGTCCTATGATATCGAGTGCCATACGTGAACTGCTGTTTTCTAAACTTTACTTCTTAATCAAAAGTACACCCGATTCAGCCACAGCATTAGCTTCGCGCCCACTTTCAGAGGGGTTTACTTCTGTACGTTAGGTTTACCCGGCTTTTGACTAGAGCCATCGAGTTGTTTCATTTGATCGCCCAAATCTGTGATGCGTGTAGCATCAAAGCCGAGCCGGATTTGACTCAGCTCTTGCAATCGCCCATCCATATAGTGAATAAATTTTGCTGGCGCTATTGGATCTCCCGTACTGGCTTGTTGCGTCGCCCAATAGCTCAACATCTCATTTCTTAAGGCAAAGTAGCTAAGATAAAGTGCTTGATTACCCTTGATGTTTTCTTCCTGTTCAAACACCAAAGAAATATTCCCGAACAAGATCACAGTGCTGGATGAAACAATGAAGATATTAATCAAAGCATTATTGACTCGCTCCCAACCACTCTTACTAATAAAAAATAAGCAGATTGAAGCAACTACGCTACCGCCACAAATCATGGATAGCGAAATATAATATTGCTTGTAAAAGAAGCCCATAACATTAGCATGTGTTTTAATCCGGTCTTGAATTTGTTCAAATTGATCCATGAGTCGTGCTTTTTCAGACGGTTTAGTGTCTGTTAAATTAGCGATCGTGGTGTTGACTGCTTCTGTTTTTAGTGAAGGCGTTACGCTTAACCACTCATTTTGTTTGGTGCCTGCAAACCAAAACATCAGTGCGTAGCTTAGACAAATGCTTAGAACCAGGCTAGTTGAAATGACAATGTGCCCTAATAGAGTGGGTTGATTGGTGGGTGAGATAAACCGCCCTTGCTTTAGTAGGGGTGCAGTTTTCAAGCTCCTTTCGTCAACGACTGTCGCTGCACTGGCATCCGTTTGCATCTCATTTGGTTCGTTACTTTCTGTCGCTACTGACATGATTGGTCTCATAGAGTTTTACGCATAGCACAACCCCTGTTGTTCTGTTATTCGTGAGTTGGCAATAGTGGATAGCTGTTACATTAAAATACCCGGACAGCAGTAAAGCTATCCGGGTATTTTAACAAATTTTACTTCAGGCGAATTAATTACACGCCTACAGCCTTTTTGGTGACGGCTACCAGTTCGCCTTTAGCGTACTTGGCGGCGTACTCATCCAAGCCGATTTGCTTGATCTTGCTGGCATTGCCTGCGGTGCCAAACTGTTCATAGCGATCGCTACAAACCTTTTGCATGTATTTGATGGAGGGCTTCAGGAAGTGACGGGGGTCGAATTCCTTCGGATCTTTTGCCAGCGCTTCACGCACTGCTGCGGTGATTGCCAAACGGTTGTCAGTGTCAATGTTGACCTTCCGCACACCACTCTTGATGCCTTTCTGAATTTCTTCGACGGGGACACCGTAGGTTTCAGGAATCGCACCACCGTACTGGTTGATGATGGCAATCAGGTCTTCTGGCACAGAAGAAGAACCGTGCATAACCAAATGCGTGTTTGGCAAGCGACGGTGGATTTCTTCGATGCGGCTGATTGCCAGAATTTCGCCCGTTGGTTTGCGGGTGAACTTGTAAGCACCGTGGCTGGTGCCAATCGCCACAGCCAGCGCGTCTACCTGCGTTTGTTCCACAAATTCGACAGCCTCATCTGGATCGGTCAGTAGCTGATCGTGCGACAACACGCCTTCAGCACCGTGACCATCTTCTGCTTCACCCTGACCTGTTTCCAGGGAGCCAAGGCAACCGAGTTCGCCTTCAACGCTCACGCCGATCGCATGAGCGACCTTGACCACTTCTCTGGTGGTGTTGACGTTGTACTCAAAGCTTGCAGGAGTCTTCGCGTCTGCTTCCAGTGAGCCGTCCATCATGACGCTGCTAAAGCCGTTCTTCATCGCAGAGTAGCAGGTGGAGGGTGCGTTGCCGTGATCCTGGTGCATCACGATGGGGATATCGGGATAGGTTTCGATCGCAGCCAGAATCAAGTGGCGGAGGAAGTTTTCGCCTGCGTAGTTGCGGGCACCACGAGACGCTTGCAAAATTACAGGGCTATCGGTTTCGCTAGCAGCGTACAGAATTGCCCGGATCTGCTCCAAATTGTTGACATTATAGGCAGGGATGCCGTAGCCATTTTCTGCTGCGTGATCGAGCAACAGTCTCAGTGGTACGAGCGCCATAAACAGTCCTCCTGGTGATTGGTAATCAGCTTCTAGAAATAAGCTTAATTCTTACGATAATCTTAAGATACTTTCTGCTCTACATTAGCAAGATCTGCTCGTTTACCCTACTTGCTGAGTAAAAATCCCTATTTGATTTACTTATAGCTCCAATTCTCCCTGTAAGCACTCATGCTTCTTGCCAAAGAGAATAAGGAGAGAGTTCTACCCACGGTCACTAACGGTAACTAATGAATCAACGTGTTGTGTCTTCAATCTCGCCACCGATCGCTGACAAGCAGCCGCACCGATTGTCAATCCACGGAGACGATCGCACTGATGATTACTTTTGGCTGCGTTACCGCGACGATCCCAACGTGATCGCCTACCTTGAGGCTGAAAATGATTACACCAAAGCGGTGATGGCGCATACCGAGTCTCTACAAACGGCATTGTATGACGAGATGCTGGCGCGGATTCAAGAAACCGACCTGTCGGTGCCCTACCGTAAAGGCGATTACTACTACTACTCACGTACCGAAACGGGCAAAGCTTATCCCATCTATTGCCGTAAAGTAGGCAGTCTGGATGCGCCCGAAACAGTCCTCCTTGATCAAAATGCCTTAGCCGAGGGGCATGATTTCTTTGAGTTAGGACTGTTTGATGTCAGCCCAAACCATCAGCTTTTGGCGTACTCGGTCGATACGGCTGGCTCTGAGCGCTACACGCTGTTTTTTCTCAATCTGGCAACAGGGCAGCTTTATCCCGAAACCATTCTTGAAACAGGCTACGGCTTTGCCTGGGGCAATGATAATCAGACCATCTTTTACACGCTGATGGATGAGGCAAATCGTCCCTTTAAGCTCATGCGTCATCGCCTGGGCAGCGCGGTCAGCGATGATGAGTTGGTTTATTACGAGGCGGATGAATCCTACTTTTTGAGCGTGGGTAAGACTCGCAGCGATGCTTATATTTTGCTGGAGCTAGGCAGCAAGATTACGTCTGAGGTGCATTATCTGGATGCGAATCAACCAGAGGGTAAGTTTCAGGTGATTCAGCCGAGATCGTCGGGTATTGAGTATCAGGTTGAGCATCACAGCGATTCCTTTTACATCGTGACGAATGATGAGGCACTCAATTTCAAACTGATGCAAACGCCAGTTACGACTCCTGCGAAGGACAACTGGCAACTGGTCATTCCCCATCGCGATCGGGTTTTGCTGGAAGGTGTCAGCGCGTTTGCCAAGCATCTTGTGATTTATGAGCGGGAGTCTGGTTTACCCACCATTCGGGTGCGGCAGCTTGCCAGTGGCGAAGAACACTTCATCCAATTCCCCGACCCGACCTACAGCGCCGATGAGGGAAGCAATCCAGAGTTCGACACCGAGATTTTGCGGTTTAACTATACGTCGCTGGTAACGCCCCGATCAGTCTTTGATTACAACCTGGAAACGCAAGAGCGGGAACTAAAGAAAGAGACTCCGGTGCTGGGTGGCTACGATCGCACGCAATACGCCAGCGATCGCCTGATGGCAACCGCTACCGACGGTACACAGATACCGATCTCGATCGTGTACAAAAAAGGACTGGAGCAAAACGGCGCAAAGCCTTTACTGCTGACGGGTTACGGTTCCTATGGGTTCAGCTATCCCGCCGCCTTCTCATCCGCTCGCCTGTCGCTGCTGGAGCGAGGTGTGGTAGTGGCGACCGCCCATATTCGCGGTGGGTCAGAGATGGGTCGTCAGTGGTATGAAGACGGCAA
>JBGTJW010000679.1:0-7662 GCA_041744955.1 Stenomitos sp.
TATGCAGCAGTTAGTCGGTATCGTTCAGTCGGTTGGTTTTGATACCTCGATCGTTGCTTAGTCTTTGCGTCACAGTGGGTAAGAAACAGGTCTGTAGGGCGATCGCCGAAAAACGTAGACAGTACTTAGAGATTCTTTGTAAGTTTTGTGGGCATATTCTAGTAAACCAGGAGACCTTCTTCAACTCGCTATGACTAACTCTTCTTCTCCACGTCGTGCGCTCGTCGTTCAGAATAATTTTTCTCCCTTTGGCAACAAGCTCGTCCAGTCTGGCTATGTCAACAATGCCCAGATGCAACAGGCGTTGATCGAAAGCCGCAAGTCTGGCAGAGCGCTGATCGACGTGCTGGAGTCAATCACAGGGCAACAACTACCGCCTGATCTACTCCGTCAATACAAGAAGCAGCAGCTCTTTGAGTTGAAGATTCTCTATGGTGTAGAGTCACTTGACCCTGAAGTCAGCGAGATTACTAGCACTCAAGTGAGCGAGTTGATTGATACGCTAATCCCGATCGATCTATGCCGTCGTTATAACCTCGTACCGCTCTCCAAGAGCGACAATCAGCCACCGTTTGTGCTAGTGGCAATGGTTGACCCAGATAACCTACAGGCTCAGGATGATCTGAACCGTCGCTTACGTCCGCAAGGATTGGCGTTACAGCGGCTCGTTATCACGGTAGAAGATTACCGCCGCCTCATTAATCAGTATCTAGACGAGAAAGAGAAGCGCGATAAGCACCTGGAAGATCAGTCCAAAGTTGATGTCAACAAGGATCTTGAAGGGTTGGGCTATCTGGATTTGCAGGATGCCCCTGATGAAGATGATGCCAACCTGGATGTTTCAGATGCCGATGCTGCACCTGTCATCGCCCTGGTCAACAAGATTATGATTAAGGCACTCCAGGAAGGTGTCTCAGATATCCACATTGAGCCGCAGGAAGAAACTTTGCGCGTGCGGTTTCGTAAAGATGGTGTGCTGAGAGAACCATTTGCCGAACACTTTCCGAAAAAGATTATTCCCGCTGTTACGGCTCGCTTCAAGATTATCGCCCAGCTTGATATTGCTGAACGCCGCGCACCTCAGGACGGTCGGATTCGCCGTATTTACGACGGTCGCAAAGTGGATTTTCGGGTTAACACACTGCCGAGCCGCTACGGTGAGAAAGTTGTGTTGCGGATTCTTGATAACTCTGCCACACAGCTAGGGCTGGACAAACTCATCACCGACCCGGAATCGCTGCAAATTGTGCAGGAGATGGTGCGGCGACCCTTTGGCTTGATTCTGGTGACAGGTCCAACGGGGTCTGGGAAGACGACTACACTCTACTCGGCATTGGCAGAACGCAACGATCCGGGTGTCAATATCAGCACAGCCGAAGACCCGATTGAATATTCCTTACCTGGTTTAACGCAGGTACAGGTGATTCGAGAGAAGGGGATGGACTTCGCTGCCATTCTGAGAGCTTTTCTGCGTCAAGATCCCGATGTGATTCTGGTGGGTGAAACTCGTGACCGAGAGACGGCGAAGACGGCGATCGAAGCGGCTTTGACCGGACACTTAGTGTTAACGACCCTGCATACCAATGATGCAGCAGGCGCGATCGCGCGTCTGGATGAAATGGGCGTTGAACCGTTCATGGTTTCTGGTGCGCTACTGGGAGTAGTAGCACAACGACTAATGCGCCGCGTTTGTAGTGAGTGCCGTATTCCTTACACGCCTACTAGAGAAGAGTTAGCCCGCTTCGGTTTATCTGCCTCTGGTGAAGGTGAGTTGACGCTTTATAAAGCTAACTTTTTACAACCAAACGAGATTCAGGAAGCGCGATCACGCAACCAACTCTGTGCCAAATGTGGTGGGGCTGGCTACAAAGGACGTTCCGGTGTCTATGAAGTCATGCGTATCACTGAACGGCTGCAAAACCTGATCACGGATGGTGCTCCGACTGAAGCAATCAAGGAGGTTGCGGTCGAGGAGGGGATGCAAACGCTATTGGCATATAGCTTGAATCTTGTTCGCACGGGTCAAACGACGCTTGAGGAGGTTGAACGAGTCACCTTTACGGATACGGGCTTGGAAGCTGAACTGCGCGCCAAGCGTAAGTCTGCGTTGACTTGCCGTGTTTGCAGCGCCGACCTCAAACAAGAGTGGATCGATTGTCCATACTGTATGACCCAACGCTTTCAAGATTAGGCATTAAAAGCCTAGGAGACAGTTGGTTCCTTGTCAGTTTTTGATTGGCAATCACGCTCATTAAAGCAAAAAAAGTCATTTCAACTCTGAGGGTTGAGGCATGATGAACGGGTAGACTATATGCCTGACTGTTCACATTCTTTGAACCCTGTGATCGTTTTCTAGATCAGGCGATCGTTGCGTCAATAGCGGACGATCGGCAATGCACTAAACCATTCCCCAAAGGAGCAAGCTCTATGGAGTTGATGATCGAAGACCTGATGGAGCAGTTGATCGAGATGGGTGGCTCCGACTTGCACCTGACGGCTGGTTTACCACCGTACTTTCGCATCAGCGGTCACTTGCAGCCGATCGGCGACCAGTCACTTACGGCTGAAGAATGTCAACGGCTGATTTTCAGTATGCTCAACAACACGCAGCGAAAAAATTTGGAGCAAAACTGGGAGCTAGACTGTTCCTATGGGGTACGCGGCTTAGCGCGATTCCGGGTCAACGTCTACAAAGACCGAGGCACCTACGCCGCTTGCTTAAGGGCACTCAGCTCCAAGATCCCTAACTTTGAGAAACTCGGTCTTCCAGATGTTGTCCGCGACATGACCGAAAAACCCAGAGGGCTAATCCTGGTAACTGGACCCACTGGCTCTGGTAAGACGACGACTCTGGCTGCCATGATCGACCTGATCAATCGCACCCGTGCTGAACACATTCTGACGATCGAAGACCCGATCGAGTTTGTCTACGAACCCATCAAAAGTCTGGTACACCAGCGCCAGCTAGGCGAAGATACCAAGAGCTTTGCCAATGCCCTGAAAGCAGCTTTGCGTGAAGATCCCGACATTGTGCTCGTTGGTGAGATGCGTGACCTGGAAACGATCTCTCTTGCCATCTCTGCCGCTGAAACAGGGCACCTTGTTTTCGGCACTCTACACACCAGTTCAGCTTCACAAACCGTTGACCGGATGATTGACGTATTCCCCTCCGAGCGGCAGACACAGGTAAGAGTCCAATTGTCTAACTCACTGGTAGCGGTCTTTAGCCAAACCCTGGTACCAAAGAAAAATCCCAAACCAGGTGAATACGGTCGGATTATGGCGCAGGAAATCATGATTATTACACCAGCTATTTCTAACCTGATCCGAGAAGGCAAAACAGCTCAAATCTACTCTGCCATCCAAACGGGCGGCAAAATCGGGATGCAAACCCTGGAAAAGGTGCTTGCTGATATGTACAAAGCTGGCAGTATTTCCTTTGAAGCCGCAATGTCAAAAACCTCCCGCCCAGACGAGATTCAGCGCCTTATTGGCGGAGCACCTGCGGGTGCGGCTCCAGCAGGCGCAGCAAGACGCTAGTGGTCTAACCGTATCGTTTTGACTGCTAAGTGTGGATTGAGCGATCGCTTTCAAGGGTTGTCATGCTTTAAAGGCATTCTTCACTGAACGCTAGCCGCTGTGGCTCCTTGTTCGTTGAGCGATCGCGTTTTCGCAGCAGTACAATCTGTGATCGACATCTCAAATTACGCTTACCTTGGTCTCATTCTCCGCAGTGCCTGAAGTGCTATAAGTCGATTAAAGGTGTGCAGGGCTTATCGGTTTAATCATTTTGCTATTTTGGTATCCACTATGCCTACCTTCGTTGCTCGTGTTCAAGACGTTAAAGGAAATGCCAAGAAAGAAAAAATCGTTGCCGCGACCATTAGTGATGCCCGTAGTGCTTTGCGAGAAAGGGGTCTGTTTATTCAAGACCTGAAACAAGATGAAGGGCTATCTCTCAACCTCGACATGAAGAAGATCCAAGCTTCAATGGCGAAGGTGACGGTCAAAGACAAAGCTGTGTTCTCGCGACAGTTTGCTGTGCTAGTGAATGCAGGCGTAGCAATGGTGAGAGGGCTTGGCGTTTTATCTGAGCAATGCTCAAACCCTAAATTCAAAACAGCCCTACTAGATATCAGTACTGATGTCCAACAAGGGATGAACCTCTCCGATGCGATGCGAAAGCATCCTGCCTGCTTCGACAATCTCTATGTGGCAATGATTCAAGCTGGGGAAGTCGGTGGTGTGCTGGATGAGGTGCTAAACCGTCTAGCAAAACTGCTGGAGGATGTAGCGCGACTACAAAACCAGATTAAGGCGGCGCTTTCTTATCCCGTAGTGGTAGGGGTATTGGCAACGATCATCTTTGTGGCAATGACGGTGTTTCTGCTGCCTGTCTTTGCCACTATCTTTGCCGATATTGGGGTTGAGCTGCCGCTGTTTACGCGGGTAATGATGTCGATTAGTGAATTCTTACGTAGCCCCAAGGTTTTGATTTTAATCGTTATCATTCCCGTCTGTATGTTTGCTTACAAGCAATACTACAAAACGCGAGTGGGACGCGAGACGATCGATCGCCTTTCCTTGAAAATGCCTTTGTTTGGCGACTTAATCCAAAAGACAGCCACTGCTCGCTTCTGCCGTACGTTTGGTGCGTTAACGCGATCCGGCGTACCAATTTTGACCTGTCTAGAGATTGTGCGTGACACGGCAGGCAATCAGATTATTGCTAACGCGGTGGATGAAGCACGACGAGAAATTCAAACAGGCGGCATGATCAGTATTGCGCTTCAGAGGGAGAATGTTTTCCCCCTGATGGCAATTCAGATGATCAGCATTGGGGAGGAAACGGGGGAAATTGATCAAATGCTGATGAAAGTGGCAGATTTTTACGAGGATGAGGTGGAGCAGGCAGTGAAAGCACTGACCAGCATTATGGAGCCAATTATGATTCTCTTTTTGGGAGGCATGGTTGGTTCGATTTTGCTCTCAATGTACTTGCCGATGTTTGCCGTCTTTGAACAGCTGGGTTAGGTCTCATCGTCAGCGAACGTATGTCTATTAACCAAACTCACTACGAAGCAGTTTTGGCTGAGTGTTGCGATGCGCTAGGGGCGATCGCTCTGCTAAAGCAGTATCGCCCTTATCTCGAAATGCTGCCTAGTATGCGTCGTCCGGATGAGAGCCTGATTACGATTCCCTTGCCGATCGTCAAGTTTCGTCACGGTGATGCTGCTAGTAGTCCAGGTGGTAACGGCACGGGAGCCCTTTGCCTACCGTGCGATCTGGCAATTCTCATGTGCGATCCAGAATGGAAGATTAAAACTGGAGTCGAGATTTTTGTTTTTATCCATCGCTCACAAGAGGATTTCTCTGATTTGCTGAGTCGATGGCGACAAACACAGGTGGTGTTGAGCCGCGGCTATGAGTGGGAACTGCCGTTACGCTATAAGCACATTTTGAGTGAAGGCGCAGACAACACTTACCCCCTCTTTGTCGTGTTTGAAGAAACGCCTGAACGTATCAAGCGAGGCTTGAAAGGTGCTTTTTTACCGTTCGTGATTCAACCCGCACTCACTGCTGATGGGGAGAACCTGTCCGAGCCTGTAGCGGCGGAAGTTGTATCAGGGGACGACGCTGAGACTGAACCCTAATTCGTGACGATAGGATGCACGTCAACTTAAGTTCGTGTCATTTTCAGCCGCCGCTTCTGTCGTTGGTACATAAGAATTGGCATCCCCAAACGTTGCGGGCCAGGGCTGCGTAGAAGCCGCGATCGGTGCATCAGGTGTATCAGTTTCCGCTTCCCATTGGAGTGGCAACGGATCAGGTTGGGGTAAAGGATTCGCGGGTGGAGTGGATGGCTTCACCACGTTTTCGCCCAGATTTTTCAGTGCCTGGAGTGCTTCTGTCGCTGACTGGTAGCGGTCTCTAAAGTCATAGCGCACCATTTTATTGAGCACGCCTGCGAGGGCATAGCTGACCTGCGCTCGGTGTTTCCAGGGTATCTCGCCGGTGCTTTTATCTTGCATTAACTGGCTAGGTAATAAGCCAGTCAAGGCTTGAATGCCAATCATGCCGACAGCGTAAAGATCACTGTTGAACCGAGGATTGCCTGCACATTGCTCGTTGGGCATATAACCTTGAGTACCAATACTGACGGTCATGCCCGTGTGCCCTTCGTCTGCGGCTAACTGACTAACTTCTTTAACGGCTCCAAAATCAATCAGGACGAGTTTGGCATCAGCTTGCCGACGAATAATGTTATTCGGTTTGATGTCGCGATGGATGACATGATGGCTATGGACAAAGGCAAGAATGGTCAGCAACTCTTGCAAAATTGTTACCACCTTAAATTCTGGCATCTGTCTACCAAGTGAAAGCTCACTGCTGAGAGCTTGCCCTGGTATAAATTCCTGGACGAGGTAAAACTCTTGCTCCTCCTCGAAATATGCCAGAAGCTGTGGAATTTGCTCATGCTTACCAAGTTTTTCAAGCGTCTCTGCTTCTTTCTTAAACAGCCGTCGTGCCAATTGAAAAAGTTTGGGATTGTTACTGTTAGGGCGAAGCTGTTTAACAACACAAGCTGGATTACCGGGTCGCTGGGTATCTTCGGCAACATAAGTTTCGCCAAAACCACCCGAACCGAGTACTTTGCGAATGGTGTAGCGCCCTGCAAGTTTTTTCCCGAACATCTCTTGCTCACGATATTCGGGCAGTAAATCTTTCAAATCATCTTGCTCACTTTTGCTGATGATTTCTTGAATCAGCGGTGAACCTGCGTAGTCTTTCATGGTGCGGCGAAGCTTAACTTTTTCGCTCACAATGCCGATAAAAAGATAAGTGGTGCCGCTAAGGGCAATAGCACTCATCGGCACTGCGGTTGGTAAAATCAGGCGACCTTGGGTAAACACAATATAAGTAAAGCTGCCCCATAGGAGCACAATGCCCATTGCTGCTGCAAAACGTCGTAAGGCTCGCTTCGCTCGGCTTTGAACATAGCTTGCTGCTATGACTATCACAAACACAGAAGCGCCTTGAAGTGGGACGTTAGCGATCGCATTGGCGATCGATTTATTCTCTAGCAATGTGGCGATCGCATTAGCGTTAATTTCTACCCCAGAGATGGTCTGACGATACAGAGGCGTGTCTGAGAAGGGTGCAGCATGGAAGTCTTGTGACAAACCGAAGGTGGGTCCAATGAGCACAATCTTGTCTTTGAAGGCACCACGTTGTACCAGCGTCTCCCAAGTGGCGGGATCCAGTACTTGCCAAAAAGATATCTGCTTGAAGGTGCCAGCAGGCCCATAGAAAAAGATATTCTCCCCTTGCGGTGCTGGATACAGAAGCTGAGACGTTCGCATCGTGGCTTCTGCCAATGATGGCATCACGGTTTGTGAACCAATCAACCATTCTTGAGGTGGTTTGGAGGGGGTCGTTTGCGCCAACTGCCGTGCAAATTGACTGCCTAGTTGATGAATGCGGCTATTCGGCTCAAGCGAATAATTAATCAAGCCGACCGACATTGGCTTCGTCTGAAACATCTCATGCGGTCCCAAGAACTGCGTTAGCACACCCTGCGACGTTTTGGTCTCTTCGTATTGAGCTGCCAGTGTTACTCGTCCTGCGTGCCGCTGTAACGCTTGTAAAAGAGCACGATCA
>JBGTJW010000680.1:0-9760 GCA_041744955.1 Stenomitos sp.
CTCGCAGGGTCGTGTGGTCGGCACTTGGGCAGACATCTTGAACCGGGCGAACCTCGGGATGGAAGTGATGCACGAGCGGAATGCGCACAACTTCCCGCTGGACTTGGCGGCAGGTGCAGCGACTCCGGTGGCGCTCTCGGCGCCTAGCATCAACGGCTAGTCTGTTGACGGTTGTTTGACGGCTTAACTGCTTCAAGCTGATTGATTGAACAAAAAGCGTCCTCTTATTTAAGGGGACGCTTTTTGTTGCAGACCATATAGTAATTTTGGAGATATAGCTGCCGCCATAGAAGTTAGGACGCAGCCTGTTTGAGTACGGTTTTCATTGCCTCGCGCAAAGGCGTAGCATCACGTAACTGTTTGCAAGTGAAACTTTTCAACCACGCCCAGCATTTTTCAATCCGATTAAGGTCAAGTGGATACGGTGCTAAATAGACCACTTGCGCTCCAGCGGCGTCAGTTAATTGGGCAATGCGTCCGCCGTGGTGAAAGGTGGCATTTCAGAGCAGCAAATCGTGATCGCAGGAGACCATAGTGCCTGGTCACGATGACAAGCGCCGACGCTACGAGAACGGACGTATGCACACCAGTCCAACCCGATGAGTGGCGTGCAGCCGATTACCTTAGGACAGGACTACAGCACAATTGCCTGGATACCGGAAGCGCAAGGGCGTTGGGCATTACCGCTGCTGCACGAACGGATGACCAGTGCGGAGACTCCGATTGCAAAGGCTGCAAGTCAACTGTGTCAGAAGTTAGCAGTTCGTCCTTTGTCGTTATGGGATGCGGCGTATGGCTGTGATCCGTTTCTTCAAAAAACCGCTGCTATTGCCTGTGACAAGCTGATTCGATTAGCGTTCCAACCGCGTCCTTTATGGTGCCCCTCCTGCTTCCACTGGCAAAGGACGACCGCGAAACCATGGCAAGTTATGCAAGCGCCACGACTCCACGACTTGGTGGCAACCGGAGGAGGCACAGACCGTCGAGGAAGCGAAATGGGGAACTTTGCGCTTACAGATGTGGCATTCGCTTCATCTTAAACAAGTAGCAACTTCTACGCCCCCGCAAAACCCTTGTGGCTCCTTTGGCTTAGCATTGAACAGCCCCACAAACCCTTTGGAAACAATACTTGCGTCGAGTTGCCATTGCCCATTGGTATCGCTTCGCCAAACAGCGTTTACCTTGGACTTTGCCTCAGTTCGCCACTCCAGAATCGGCGTTGCTGATTCTAGGGATGAATCGCAGGCTACTAGCCTGCAACTACGTTCAAGATCTGACAAAATCATCCCGCCATTAAGCAACGCCCCAGAATCCTCTCAGCGTTGGAGCGACTTAATGCCTCTCTTGACCTGGCACCTGTGGCTCGCCAGACCAGAGGAGCCAAGATGCTCCTCTGCCTTGGCAACGTGCCTCAACCACTCTCTCTCCCGGTCGAGTTGCCAATGCCTTTGCATCCGTTTTAGCGGTGATTGGCACTCCGGACCCTGAACCCAAACCGTGCGGAAAGTCCCTTGGTTGGACTCCGGGTCAAACCCGTTCGCGTCGTACTCGCTATCCAACGGTCAAAAAACGATGCCGAATACCCAAAACAGGGGCAAAAAAGGCGAAAAAGTCTGCCTAATCGCTGAATACTGCAATTTGTTCCAGTGTGCTCACTTCCAACAAGGGGGTGGGCGATCGCAGCCTGCCGTTAGTCTTGCAACTGCTTGGTCAAGAACTTTGAGCGGACGCTTGCCCAAGCCACGACTAAAATCAACCTTTGCTTCATTCGGCTAATGATTAAGCGGCTTGCAGCCTCTCCTTAAGATCTCAAATGGGTTCTATAAAACCCTTGCCTTGCGGTAGTCCGCGACGGCGGACTTTGTTGATGTAGTCGCAGTTTTAACCGCCAGACCCTTTTCAAACAACCGCTAAACTCAATTGAGTCAGTAGGGTCAGTCTACGATCGATTGAGCGCGTTCTTCGAGAAATGCTTCAACCGTGGCGCGATCGGGCAAGGATGACTGTGCGCCTGCTTTTGTTGCCGATAGTGCTCCGGTCGCTGCACCCCAGACGATCGCTTCTCGGATGGATAATCCCTCTGCTAAGGCGGCGGCAAGCCCACCATTAAAGGCATCACCAGCCGCAACGGTGTCTACAGCCTCTACTTTGAACGCTGGTATAAAGAACGATTCCTCTGGTGTCGCGCAAAAAACACCGGTTGCGCCCAGCTTGATCACGACTGTTTCAACGCCTCGTTGCTGCAAGATGGTAGCAGCCTGGGCAGCAGTAGCAGCATCATGGACTGGAAATCCGACCAATTGCGCGGCTTCGATCGCATTGGGCGTAAGGATGCTAACCAGTGCATAGAGGTCAGTCGGCAGATCTGCCTGGGCAGGAGCGGGATCTAAAATCACTTTCACGCCTGCGTGATGAGCGGCTTGTGCGGCTGCCACTACAGCCGATAACGGAATTTCAAGCTGCAACAAGAGGGCAGCGGCTCCAGGGAGGTGATGGGTCAGGCGATCGACATCCGCAGCACCCACTTGCCCATTTGCCCCTGGAATCACAATGATGTGATTCTCGCTATGGTCATCGACGGCAATCATTGCCACGCCAGAGTGTTGATCATCAACTAAAACATCGGCTGTCTTAACGCCAGCCGCTTGCAAACTGGAAAGCAACGTCTGCCCAAAGCCATCACTACCCACACGCCCTATCATCACGGTTGGCACTTCGAGCCGCGCCACTGCTACCGCCTGATTTGCCCCTTTCCCACCGGGAACAGTCGTGAAGCTAGAGCCAAGCAAGGTTTCACCGGGAACAGGTAGCGACGGCGTTCTAGCAACTAAATCCATGTTGATGCTACCAAAGCTGATGATGGGTGATGGGTTCATGAGCGGTCAGGGGGTTAAATGAGAGCCTGGGAGGCACTTTTCAATCAGTTTGCACACCTTTTTTTCTGTAGTCCGCGGCGGCGGACTTTGTCTATGTAGTCGCGGTTTTAACCGCCAGACACTTCTCAAACAACCTCTTAGCCTTTAGCCTTCCATCTTCTGCCTACTATAGCTATTGCCACAGAACTTAGGACATTAGGATCAAAGGGGGTGTGGGGGCTTCGCCCCCAGCCAGGGGTTCTACCCCTGCACCCCGTCCTAACCAGTATGGCTACGGCTATAAATTGTGGGCATTTAGGTTGTTCTTAGGCATAGTAGTGGTGAGTTGCCCCTCATTCACTTAACGTTTGCTATGGTGCCATCGGAAACAGACCTTCAATTAAGCATGACTACGGCTGAGATGAGCGATCGTCAGTCGGACGCTCATCTGCCTAAACCGTCTCGCTTTTTGGTGTGCGGCTTGGGTAGCCTGGGGCAGTACTGCGCGATCGTGCTCAAGGAATTTGGGGTGTCTGTCAGTGCAATCACCGTTCCTGAGCCTGAAAGCTGGGAAAGTTCGCAACTGCCGATGTTGCTGGATGACTTAGTCATTGGTGATTGCCGCCAGCCAGATGCTTTGGCAGAAGCGAGGATTCGCGAGTGCAGAGCGGTCTTACTGGTCACAAGTGATGAACGTGTAAATATTGAAGCCGCCTTTGCTATTCGGTTGCTTAACCCTGAGGCGCGGTTAGTGGTGCGATCGACAAAGCAAAATTTGAATGCGCTGCTCAGTCAGAATCTGGGTAATTTTGTGGCGTTTGAGGCAGCCCAACTGCCTGCCCCTGCTTTTGCGATCGCGGCGCTGGCAAGTGAAATTCGAGGTTTTATCCATCTTGGCGAACACCTTCTGCGCGTCGTTAAGGTGCCTATTGGTGCTGATCACCGCTGGCGCGATGTGCGTCTGCTGCATGAACTCAACACCTCAACGCGACGGCTACTCAGCCACATTCCTGGCGACAAGCCTTTACCGACTGAATTTCATCAGTGGGAGCCAGATGCCAGAGTGCAAACAGGTGACCTGGTTGCCTATGTCGAAGTGACCGGAAGTTTAGCTGACCTTGCAGCAACAGCCACGACTTCAGCCGATCGCCCAAAACGGTGGGTCGATCGAGTCTGGCAAAGACGACACCAGCTTTTGTCTGGTCGCTACTGGCGGCAAGCACTACTGACGTTCTGGCGATCCACAGCACAACAGCAAACCAAACGAGTTGCCATCCTTGTCGGTAGCACCATGCTCTTGCTTTTGCTGATGGGCACAGTGATTTTTAAGCTAACTCAGCCTGGAGTGAGCCTGCTGAAAGCGTTCTACACCGCAGGTGTCATGCTGCTTGGCTCTTACGACACTGTGTTTGGCATTCTTAACGCCCAAGACCCCATCCCTATGTGGATGCGGCTGATGAACTTGAGCTACATGATGGCGGGTACAGCCTCGATCGCGGTGCTCTACGCACTATTGACCGAAACACTCTTAGCCGCCAAGTTCCAATTGCCAAAGAAACGACCGCCCATGCCACAGCAAGACCATGTGGTATTGATCGGTTTGGGGCGTGTGGGGCGGCGTGTTGCCACTTTTTTACAGCAGATCAAGCAACCGCTAGTGGGAGTGAGCAACCAACCAGTGGAACCAGGTATCTTGCCTCAAATGCCGTTACTCGTGAATGAACTCACCAATACGCTGTCGAAAGTCAATTTGGCAACCGCAAAAAGTGTGGTGCTGGCAACGGATGACGAGATGGCAAACCTGGAACTGGGGTTAATGGTACACGCTGCCAATCCTCACTGTGCATTAGTTATCCGGACGTTTGACTCACGGTTTAGCGCCAACATCGATCGCCTGCTGCCCTATGCCAAAGTACTATGTGCCTACGATCTAGCAGCAGAAGCCTTTGTCGCCGCCGCCTTTGGTGAGAAAGTGCTCAATCTGATTCGCCTCAACGAACAAACGGTTTTGGTGACAGAATACACGGTTGAATCCGGTGATCATCTACACGGGCAGCTATTGGCTGAAGTGGCTTATGGCTACGGTGCAGTGCCCCTTTTGCATCAGCGATCGACGCTTGAGTCTGTACGCTTGATGCCATCGGATGATACCAGGCTGGAAGCAGGCGATCGCCTCGTGGTGCTGGCAACCATCAACAGCTTGCAGCAGATCGAACGCGGCGAAATGCTTCCTCGTGACTGGTACGTGTGCATCGACAAAGCCCTTTCTAGAGATGCTGTGTTTGATGGTGCCACCACGATCGCGCGTGTCTCCGGCTGTAGTATCAATGTGGCACGCGATTGCATGAACCAACTCCCCGGCACGTTGCCGATGCCGCTCTATAAACATCAAGCACAGCGTCTGACCCGTGAACTCAGTAAGGCTCAGGTGTTGGCACGTCTGAAGGCAGAAGGCGGAAGGCAGGAGGCAGAAGGCTAACGGCAGAAGGCTGAAGGCTAACGGCTAAAACAGGCATCAGAAAACTCAAAACTCAAAACTCTCTCCCCTACCAAACTTATGGAAAACCGACTGACACCACAACAATTAACGAAGCTAGTTGGCGAGGTATAGCTGTCGCCACAGAGCTTAGGACATTGGGATCAAAGGGGGTGTGGGCGTTGCCCCCAGCCAGGGGTTCCACCCCTGCACCCCGTCCTAACCAGTATGGCTGTGGCTATAGAACGGCTCTCGCAACGGCAACAGGATGAACTCGATCGTGGACAGGTGCAAGAATTTTGCGGGAACTTAACCTGTCACCAGCGTTGCTGGATGAGGCGATGATTCAATTGCAGCGGAAGGAAGCACTGGTAGTGCAGCAACGCCGTCAACGCTGGATCATTGATGGCGCGATCGCTAGTTTGGTGCTTGCGATCGCCTCGTTTATCCTTGCCTAAATTCATTGAGAATACGCTGACGCAAGGGGTTAAATTCGCCAGCGTAGAGTTCTGCCTGGGAAGACAAAGCGGCTTCTACGCGATCGAGCACTTCAAAAACCTGGGGCACACCGAGATGTAGTTTCTCTAAAAAATCGCGGTGGGCAAAGACCGCTTGAGGATCGCCTTCTAAAACGAGTTGTCCACGATCGACCACAAACACCCAATCTGCCCAGCTATAGACCAGATCTAAATCGTGGGTTGCCATCAAAATGGTGGTGCCCATGGCTGCAATCTGTTTGAGCTTCACCATCAAATCGCGGGTGTGGAGGCGATCGAGATAGGCGGTCGGTTCATCTAGTAACAACAACTCTGGCTGCATCACCATCACGTCTGCCAGCGACACACGCTTCTTTTGCCCCAGGCTGAGATGATGCACCGGACGATCCACCAATTCGGTCAGCCCAAAGGCGGCGATCGCTTCTCCAACCCGTTGTGCGATTTCTGCTTCTGGCAAGCCGAGATTGCACAATCCATAGGAAATATCTTCTTCTACAGTAGACGCGACCAACTGTTGTTCAGGGTCTTGAAACACTAGTCCCACCTGCTGTCGCAGTGCCATCAGTGAGGCGCGATCGTACTGTAATGGCTTCCCTTGCCAGCGCACCACACCCTGCTGCGGCTTATACAATCCGTTTGCCAACAGAAACAGCGTCGTTTTACCACACCCATTCTGCCCAATCAGCGCACAGCGTTTGCCAGTTGGAATACGTAGTGTTAAGCCTTGAAGTGCAGATTGAGAACTTCCCGCATAGGTGTAACCGACTTGCTCAAACTCCAACAACATGCTGCCATCCCGTGAGCGTCACCAATACCGCGCAACCAAATAACGCCTCTAGACTATAGCGTTTGGAGGGTTTGTAGCGGCGGGAATGCCAGACGCGAATATCACCTGTAAAGCCACGAGATTCCAGGGTTTGAGACATTTGGCGATAGTTCTCTAACGTGCGTCGGAGTAACTGTCCTACTAATAAGCTCAAACTCTTCATCCAGAGTTCCCAGGTGCGATAGCCACCACGTGATTGCTGCGCCGTCCAAATTTCGCTGGCAGTGCGCAGCAGCACAAAGATAAAGCGATACATCAGCAGCAGCAGTTCGGTGATTAGTGTTGGACATCCAATGCGGCGTAGGATATCCAGCAGTTCCGTAAACGGGATGGTGAGCATGATGAAGTAGATGCAGGCAGTCGAGGCGATCGCTCGTGCCGCTAACTCCCCAGCTTGCTGGATGCCGTAGTGACTCAGATACAGATAATAATTGCCCCAGGTGAACCCTTGCCACACATCCGCCTGCACTGCTGCCAGATTGTCTACGCCTACGCCATTAACGACAAAAGCAGGTAAGCTGGTGACCCAAAAGCCGATCGGAATGAGGAGCAACCGCACATACGTAGCTGCCGGAATGTGGGCATAAATGACGATCCACACGCTGAGCCAAGCCGCGATCGCAAGCTGAATCGGCGCGCGGGTGCAGTAGGTGATCACAAGGAGGGCGATCGCAAACAGCAGCTTGTGTTCCGGTGGCAATTGCCGCAGCCGATTGGTGTATGCGAGTGTATCAATTTGCAGAGCCATGAACCATTTGGTTGATTGTAGGGACGTTACATGTAACGTCCCTACATAAGGTCAATTTCCATGTACTAAACATTTCCGGGCAATGGAGGGATTTTTGCCAGGACACGTTTTTTCAACAGTTCGGGACACTTCATATATGAGATGCTGCCGTCTGGTTTCGCGTGATATTGCTTGGCAAACGCCAGCACTGCCGTTGCCGATGCTTCGATTTGTTCTTCCTCGATCGGCAGATCACCATACAGATAGGTGGGTTTATCGGCAGCGATGAGGGCGATCGCGCAGGGTTTCTCACAGGCGGACAGACATTCCACAGGCTCAATGGAAAGGTCTTCTAGCGGCGAGTCTTTGTACAGCGTGAGCAACTGATTGAGAAGTCTCTGACCACCGCTAACCCGAATTGCCTGCTTGGTGCGGTGGGCACTTTCACAGCTTGTACAGACGAATAGAATGTGTTGCTGCATGGTCAACCTTGCTCGTCTTTTTTGCGTTTCTCCGATCGCCCTTTGTATAGCCCTAAGATGTAACCCGTCACACCTGCGCCGATGCCTGCCTGAGCCGCAAATAAAAACGTTTGCACTTCAGGACCAGAATCTTTAATAATCGGTTCAAACCAGGGTTTGTAGTTTGGGTGATCTTGCTCGATCGCCTCCGTAAAATTGCCATCCGTTGCGCCAAACTCTTTGCCCTGAAGTACCAACAGTGGTCCCAGTGCCAGCACCAAAACCCCAATCACTAACAACCAATTGCCGGATCGTTTCTTCATTGCTTAGGACTCCTGCTCTAGCAGCTTGAGGGTTTGTAGTTCCTGTTTGCCATATTGTTGCAACCAACCCCAAACCAACACGGTTAGCAGTCCTTCACTAATGGCTAAGGGCAATTGGGTGACAGCAAAAATGCTTGTGAACTTAATAAAGGCAGCAACGAAACCTCCCTGCACAGCGGGAAACGCCAACGCGAGTTGGATGGCAGTCATCAGGTAGGTCAGCAAATTTTCCAACGTGGCAGCTAGAAACACCGCTAGCTTTTGCTTACCCGTTTTCATCACCATGTTGTAAACCACATAGGCGACGAGTGGACCCACGATCGCCATGGAAAAGACGTTTGCGCCCAGTGTCGTCACACCACCATGCGCGAGTAGAATCGCCTGAAACACAAGCACTAGAGCACCCAGCACCGTCATTGTGAGTGGACCAAACAGGATTGTGCCCAGTCCAGTGCCTGTGGGGTGAGAGCAACTTCCCGTCACCGATGGAATCTTGAGAGCAGAGAGGACAAACGTAAATGCACCTGCCAATGCCAACAGCAGCTTCAGTTCGGGGTTTTGCTTAGTAACGCGGGTGAGCGATCGCAGTCCCACCAGAAAGAACGGCAACGACACCGCCCACCAAAATGCTGCCCACTGTACAGGCAAAAAGCCTTCTGCAATGTGCATGGCATACGCAGGCTGGGCAGAACCAAGTAATAAATAACAACTCAAGCCAGCCATTAATCCCAGGCTGACCCATTTCCGGTAGCGTGTCTTCATCCTGTACCTCGCAGATAAGACGATGTAGTTAAGCGCTTTCTCTTATAGAGACGCTTGACGAACGGCAGGCGTTCTGGCTTCTACAGTGATCGCTGTTAGCTGATGACCGTAGTTCACAGTTGCGGGACAGCGGTAGAGTTTCACTACACTTTCCCTGTTTCCTCCGACGGCTATCCGTCAGAACCGAGTCGTGAACTCAGCATACGTGATCAGGAAGAGTTTGCGCGATCGAGCAAGATCTTAAGAAAGTCTCAGAGGTGCGTCTGCCTCGATTGTTACGCCTGAAGCTTTTGCAGCATTTTTAACGCATAGTGATGCTCCTTTGCTTTACCTTGTGCGAGATAAAGGGTTGCGGCTTGCTGACAATCGGCGATCGCTCCCTGGGTGTCGCCCAGCCGATAACGTGCCACACACCGATGACCATAAGCATTTGCATCCTCTAGATTGAGTTGCAACACCTGATCAAAGACCCGCACTGCACCAGCATGATCACCCTGACGAGTTTTCTCTACGCCCTGCAAAAACACCTCGTTTTCATGGGTGATCAATTCTCTTCCACTACCCAATCACTCACCTCCTGTTTGCTAGTCAGATCCCCGACTGCTTCAAGCAGTCGGGGATCTAGAACCCGCTAAAACGTAAACGTGGTTCTAATCGTACCGATGATTACATCCTCGTTACTGGTGTTTTGACGAGCTATGTTTAATTCTGGTGTACGACAAGATTGAAGAAACGGCGTATCCTGCTGGCTAAGACAAACAAACACCAGCCAAGGGATACACCATGAATCAAGATAATCTGATTTCATTCAAACCGCCAGCAACGACCGAATC
>JBGTJW010000681.1:0-5839 GCA_041744955.1 Stenomitos sp.
TGTCAATGGGCTGGATACTATTGATGCTTCTCTTGGAGATACTAGCTTTCTAGGACACTCCTATTTTGGCGACAATCGCTCTATTGTTAGCGACATTTTTTATTTAATTCAACATAATCTACCACCAAATCGACGATCAGGATTGAAATCCAAAACAATTCAGAATCTGTACTATTGGCTCTTTCAAGCTTAATAACAAGCTTAGAAGCACTAACATCGATTCTTCATACAATGTTATCTAATCGGTAATATTGTAAAGAAATATGCGAAACGGAAAAGGAGGTGCAACATTCATTTCAGTAATACCCAAAACTTCAACACCAATAACCATAAAGAATAATAGGGCATCACGGATATGTCAGAGGAGTTAGAGAAGCTTAAGGCAATTCTGAGCAAAAAGCTGCCAGAGGCTGAGGTTCAGACTTTCATGGCTGAATTTACCCTGGCGTCTGGACAGGGGGCGGTGGCAATTTCAGGGGATGCGGCAGAAGCAATAATTATCACTGGCAATCAGAACATTGTGGGTGACAACAATAGTTTTGTCATCAATCAGGGCACTGATCCAGAAGAATTAATTCCGATGCTCCGCAGTTTATGGCGGGAGATGCAGCCGACTACCTCAACGCCAGAAATCTCGCCAGAAGAGTTGCGATCAGCAACCCTAACGTTTCTACAAGACATCGCTAGCAAGTTTAAGGAGACGCGGCTGTTTCATACGAGGCAACCGATTATATTGCAAGACCAGTATGTGCCGATTCAGGTGACGCTGGAACTGCATAGGCGGGATGTGGAGACTTTGCGGGGCTATTGGGAAACGGAGGAGGAACTGAAACGGGCCTATGCGCTGAAAGGCGGGGAAGAAGAACTGAAGCGGCAGCAGATGGATTGGGAGGAGGCGAAGCAAAAGCATCAGCAGCTGATGGTGTTGGCGGATCCGGGGATGGGGAAATCTACGCTGTTGCGGATGGAGGGGGGGACGACGGCAGAACAGGAATGGCAAAGGTTGGAGTGTGGATCGACGGCAATGGATGCGACGGTGTTGCCGTTGTTTTTGCGGCTGTCGGAGTTGGCAAAGGATGCAGAAGAACTGATTGTCGCAATTCCCAAACTGATTCTACGCGATTATCCCCGCACGGCTCCGGTGATTTTGCCGCTTTTAACTGAGAAGCTGAAAACGGGGAAGTGTCTGCTGCTATTGGATGCATTGGATGAGGTGCCAAGGGGAGAAAGGCTTGAGCTGAAAAATAAGTTGGATCGCTTTGTAAACAATTATTCCTGTCCAGTCATCTGCACGTCTCGGATTGTTGGCTATGACGGCAACTTTTTGGTGGATGGGAAGGAAGTCGAAATTGTGCCGTTTCGGAAACCGCAGATTGAACAATATGTGACGACCTGGTTTACCAACGCAGCAGGGCATTTAAGTGACCAATCGGTGTCTGCGGCAGAACTAATGCGAGAGTTAGGTAGCAAGCCCCAAGTGCGCGGATTGGTGCAAAACCCGCTGTTGCTGTCGTTAATTTGCAGTCTGTATCAGGAGAGAGGGTTGACACTGCCTGCTCGTCGGGCACAGGTATATAAAAAGGCTGTGGAATACATGCTTGTCAAATGGAGTAAAGAGAAGCGTGAACCTCGTAAAGGTGAAGAAGATTGGGCAGATCTTAAACAAGACCTATTGGAAAATCTAGCTTATCAATTTAGCTGTGAGGACACAGAAGTATTTTCACGACGTGATCTGCGTCGCAAAATTGATCAGTACTTAAAAGATGAGAGTGTTCCTAGTGATTTCCGGCAAATTACGGCTTCAGACCTATTAGTTGAGTTAGCAGAACAGGATGGCATTTTACAAAAATTGAACCATGATGATGATCAATATCTGTTTTTACATCGAACCTTTCAGGAGTATTTGACGGCTTGTTATTTGGCAAGGAGTAAGGATGGAATTGCTCTAGCAAAGACACATTTCTGGGAGCCTGACTGGCATGAGGCAATAAACTTAATGGCAGGCTTGATGAAGAAGCCTTTGCCTTTATTGCAAGCAATTATGGATGAGCCCGACGATATCCCAAAAACGCAATTACTGCTGGCGGGGCGTTGTCTTACTGAATGCGAAGAAATTTTACATCCGCTGATTCCAGAAATTATCGATCGGATATACCAAACCTGGAGTAATCACTCGAACACCGACCGAATCATATCCGTGGTTGTGGCAATCGGTCAGACAAATTCTCAGATACTTACAAGGTTGCAGGAAACTGCCAACACTAACGCTGAGAAGCATATCTCTGCAATAAGAGTCCTAGGAGAAATTGGTACTGCCCAAGCAGTTGACACTTTAATTAATCATCCATCTCTTGGTACTTTTCAATACAATACATGGTTCATGGTAATAGGCATTTTAGAATTGGTTGATAATCCTCAAGCAGTAGACTCCTTAATTTCTGCGCTAGATCATAAGAATCCAGAGGTCGTACGAGCAGTAGCAATGGCATTAGCAAGAATTGGTAGTCCTCAAGCGATGAACGCATTGAGCTCTGCTTTAGCCTGTCAGGACAGTGATAAAAATCACCAAGCAAAATGGGCATTAGAACAAAAAACAAACGGTAGTTTCCAGAAAAGAAATAGCAATTTTAGGAATTATAGTTTCCTTTGAAACTGGTCTAAATCAGCCTCAACTTACTTGTATTAAGGCTAACCTTTAAATGTATTAGTCACCACAATGACAGATAACTTACAGGCAATTATCAATCGCGCCAAGACCGGAGCCTTAACGCCAACGGACATTCAAGCCATTGTCGCGGCGGTTCAAGCTGGGCAAGTGACTCTGGCAACGGGACAACAAGCAGTTGGAATCGGTGGCAGTGCTGATGAATCGATCATTATGACGGGTAGTCATAATATTGTCTTGAATGTCACGGATACTGAGGCAGTTCTAAAGATTCTCCAACAGCTCAACCCATTAACAGGAGCGCTTCAATCTCTAGCGCCACGAAGCACTCTTCATCAATTTCCTGAAGTATCCAGGTTTGATTTGATACACCTCGCTCATAGATGTCTGGGGGAATTCCACGGCAGGTATGGATTGATTGGTCTAGCAGTGCCCTGTGATGAAAGGGCGTTTCTCAACAGCTTCTGCGAACGCCTCAAGCACGATTTAAAGCGGGATAAAGTTCAAATTCAAATCCGCCAGACGCTTTCTCTGAAACCGCAAGTGATTTCTGTTAATAAAGCTGTTGAAAAGATTAAGCCATACAAAAGTCTCCTGCAACACAGCGATGTGATTTGTCCGATCCGCATGGAGGTATATGATTCCGATTCAAGCATTCCTGATGCCTTCTGGCAGCAGATCCAGGATACTTTTCAAAATGACTTCAGGTGTCGTCTAATTATTGTGATCGTGGGGAATCAGGACTGCATTTTCCCCAAGGATGCATTGCGATTAAATCCACCCCGGTTTGAGAAAGTTCATGCAATTGAGTGGATTCGGGATGTTACCCAAACCTTAAGTTGGGGGCAGGTGATGGATGACTGGATCAGAAAGATGCTTGATCGCTGTCTCTGTGACGTACAAACAGGCTGCTTAGACGTGGGACTGGTCTATGAGCATCTGGAATATACGCTGTCCCTCTTACAGAACAATCCTTCGCTCTCCGCCGAAGCCTTTCTAGAACAACTCGATTAAGGAAACAGATTCATGTCTAAACGTGCGATCGATACCTCTACCTGGTTCTCCCAAATTGCCTATGATCAACTAACGGAAACGAAGGACATCGAAGACCCTGACATCGATCCGGTGCCTCCAACCGAGTTCACGGCAAAGGCTGTCCCGAAAGAACTTTATTTGCCTGATGACAAGCTTAAGGAAGCGGTCGATCTGGCGATCGCGCTCGGTCGTCCCCTACTCCTGCAAGGCGAACCCGGTTGCGGCAAAACGCGCTTAGCGTATGCCGTTGCCTATGCCTTAGGTTTACCGCTGGAGACCAGCTATATCAAATCCACCAGCCGCGCCCAGGACTTGCTCTACACCTACGATGCGGTGAATCGGCTCTACGATGTTCAGCTTGGAGCCGAACAGAGCAAAGACGTGAAACAGTATATTCGATTGGGTTCGTTGGGACGGGCGCTCGCGCGAGCGCAATATGGACGACGCTCAGTAGTGCTGATCGATGAGATTGATAAAGCTGACCTCGACTTTCCCAATGATTTACTTTGGGAGTTAGACCGCCTGGAATTCCGTGTCACGGAAGCGCCAGAGCTACACTATGCCGTTGGTGACAATCCTGCTCTCCGCCCGATCGTCTTTGTCACGCACAACGAAGAAAAAGCGTTACCGGCTGCCTTTCTGCGGCGGTGTATTTTCCACTACATTGAATTTCCCACGTCAGAAGAGCGCTTACAGCAAGTGCTGGCGACCCAGCAGGTGAAAAATGCTGATCTCAGCCGCAAAGCGATCGAGGTAATTCTGGCACTGCGGCAGCTTGACCTGAGTAAAAAGCCCGGATTGAGTGAACTCTTGGACTGGGTGGGCTATCTGGAAGCCGTCGAGCAACCCATTGCAGACCTTGATCGCCTTCCCAGTATTGGAGCGTTGCTGAAGCAGGAGAGCGATCGTCAACGGGCGGTGGAAGCCTTGGCACAAAGATGAGAGGCAGTTTATGAGTGCCTCGCTGGTGCCGCCCTTTCTCTGGCTGTTGTTTGAACGGTTACGCCGTCGCGGTTTTGCCATTGGACCTGCCGACTATGAGGCGCTGAGACAGTCGTTACGCGCAGGCTTTGGCTGGACTTCGCGGGAAGCCTTACGGGATTTGTGCAATGCGCTCTGGGCAAAGTCCCGTCAAGAGCAGGAAACGCTTACGGCCTTGTTTGAGCAGCTTGCCCCCGATCCAGATGACTGGCAGTATTCCCTGGAGGAGGATGACTCCCTGGATCAAGGGAATGAGCAGGCATCAACCTCTGACCTGCCTGATCTTGAAGCTAAAGCTCCCAACCAGACGGTTCCGAAAACCGAGTCTCGGGGTGGGCTTCCTTCCATCTCCCTGGCTGATGTGACGGTGTCCGATCGCCCCTTCGTCTTTGTACCCCAGTTTCCCCTGAGCTACCGCGATGTTGCCCAGACTTGGCGGCGCTTACGGCGACCCGTTCGGATTGGCGCACCGATTGAACTGGATCTTGAAGGCACGATCGTCCGTCGTAGCCGTTTGGGTGTGGCAACGACCGTTGTCCTGCAACCCCGGCGGCGAAATATGGCGCGGCTACTGCTGCTGGTTGATCGCCAGGGTTCCATGGACCCGTTTCACCGCTTTTGTGATGAAGTGTGTACTGCCATTCAACAAGCAGGCAGACTGGAAGAAACGGCACTCTACTACTTTCACAATGTGCCAGCAGAAGGAGCAGATGATCAGGTCTTGGAAGCGCTAACCGGACAGTTGTTTCCAGCGCTTGATCCCGTCTTACCTCAAATTCAGCCATTAACAGAAGGTTGTGTCTATGGCGATGCCGCGTTGCTCTCCCCCTTACCGCTGAGCGATGTGCTTCAGTCCTATGCAGCAGGAGCAGCAGTTGTCCTGATTAGTGATGCGGGGGCAGCTCGGAATCGCTATCGCATTTCGCGTTTATTGGATACGATCGCGTTTATGAAAGCTCTGCGATCCTATACGTCACAATATGTTTGGCTCAACCCACTGCCGAAACGGTATTGGCTCAGTAACACAGCCACTCAGATTGCTCGCCACGTCCCTATGTATCCGCTGGAGCGCGAGGGCATCCAGCAGGCAGTGAATGTGCTCCGAGGACAGCAGTATATGATCGAGAAACCTCTATGATTTCGACGATGGCGATCGAC
>JBGTJW010000682.1:0-6916 GCA_041744955.1 Stenomitos sp.
GATTCGGTCGTTGCTGGCGGTTTGAATGAAATCAGATTATCTTGATTCATGGTGTATCCCTTGGCTGGTGTTTGTTTGTCTTAGCCAGCAGGATACGCCGTTTCTTCAATCTTGTCGTACACCAGAATTAAACATAGCTCGGGAAGCATTACTCAGAAAGACTGCCCACCTGGATCGAAACTTCGCTTTGTCAACGGAGGATACGCTTGTTTGCCCAAGTAAAAATCAGCGATTTTCGCGAGTGAAGCCTAAGCAAACAAACTTAGGCTTCACTGGTAAAAGCTATAGCTTTCCTATGTGATGTGCGAACCCCCAATTTCTTAGAGGAGTTGGGGGTTCGCACTTATCAGTGAGGGCGCTACCTACTCCACCTCAAAAGATTTTTGCCACAAAACCACTTTACATCGTGAGATTGCTAGACTAAAGCAGAGGCAATGCTTCTCTATGGGGATACATTTGTGAGATTGCTTTTCTTCGTTGTACTCACCTGCATTGCACTAACTATTTCAGTTAGTACAGACGCTTCTAAGTTGCTAGCGGCTCAACCAATTCAGCCGACAAAAAATATAGCTGTAACTTCGTCAGCATCACCCATAACAGAGGTTGACGTGCCCCTTTGCTACGTACAGTGGGCTAGCGATAATCGATTAGTTGATTTGACTCAGCTTTGTGGTAACCAGCCCCAAGACCTCCGCAGAAGCCAAGTCACTTATCCACAACCTCCTACTCCCTACGATCGAGCCGCCGTTAAGAGCTTTGACGATTCAGTGTACGGAGTAGGAAACTAAGCGGGTGGCACGTCAAGATCTCATAAACAAATCTTTTGCGCCACCCGCTAGATTAAGTTATTGCTCTGTTTTCAGATTTGGGTGTTATTTCTGAAGTTTTTGTAGGAGTTGGTTAGCTTTTTGGGAATCTGCCACATTTCCCTGAGATGAGAATAGAGCGGCAGCTTGTCGAAAATCATCCATCGCCTTTTTAGGGTCATCAAGCTTCAAATAGATTTCGCCGCGCTTCAAATAGGAAGCCGCAGAACCTAAGTTAACTTGAACCGCCTGATTCAGGCTTTTCAAGGCAGCTTGATAGTCACCCAACTTGGAGTGAACAGAGCCGAGATTGCGATAGCCAGCACTCTCCTCTGGATACAGCCGAATCGCTTCAGTGTAATCAGCGAGCGCGCCTTGGTAGTCCTGCAAAGCTTCGCGAACATTGCCTCGGCTATTGTGCAGGTAGGTAAAGCTGGGGTTGAGTTGAATCGCCTGGGTATAGTCAGCGCGCGCGCCTTGATGGTTGCCAAGTTTGCGATAAACATTGCCCCGGTTGATATAGGCATCTTCGTGGCGAGGACTCAACGCGATCGCTTTACCAAAATTCTCAATCGCGCCCTGATCATCTGCTGCCTGTAGCTTTTCCAATCCCTCATTAAACAAGCGATGGGCACTCGCCTCGTTAGCATCAAGAGCCGATAAATGATCCGTATTTGCTGGCGATTGGTGGTTTTCTGGCGAGTGGTGGGGTGATCCCCCGTGCATTTGTGCTTTTGCAGGCACTACATAGAGACCAACCGCGATTGCTCCCAATGTAGCCGCTAAGCCCATTCCTTTTAGTGATCTGTTCAAGTCCATTGCTTTAATTTTTAGGTGTTCTGCTGCTTCGCAACGTGCAATCAACATTGTGTGTGCCAACTGAGAACCTGTTTGAGGTGCAAAATGACCCCAGATTAGGTTCTCATAACTGCCAGTGAAGCCCACAGATTGTGCAAGCCTCAAAAATGTCTCCAGAAACTGAATTCTAGAGAGGGGGGGCAGGTAAAGGCTTCGCCGGAGCCGTAGTGATCGGGTTGGGACCACCCTGACCAACCATGAACTGGTTCATCATGTCGTGGTCTTCGTGCACCGTGTTGTGACAGTGCGACATATAGGCTCCACTATTGGGTCCGAACCTACCAATCACGCGCACTGACTCATTCTCGCCAACGTAGAACACATCCTTGAAGCCCCGCTCGTAGGCCAAAGGTGGCTGCCCGTTACGGTCAAGAATCTGCATATCAATTAGGTGGAGGTGAATGGGATGAAACCAGCCCCCTGCGTTGTTATACAACCGCCAGATCTCGACATCGCCAAGCTGAGGATTAGCGTCAAACCGATTGACATCCCATGTTTTACCGTTGATCACCCATTGTCCATTGGTGCGCTCGTACCGGAATTCGCGCGTCCGCACGGCTGAACTAGCCGGAATGAGATTGTAAGGCCGCAACGCGCTGGGAACAGAGCTAGGATCAGCCTCTTGCCGCACGATATCAAAGCGCATCACAACATCAGTGCCGTCATATTTATCGTTGTTCGGAGGATGAGCATTCCTCATGACAATCTTGGTTCCCACCGGGTATTTGGAGAAGTCAATAACGAACTCGTAACGTTCCGCCGAACCAATGCGAAAATTGGCGACCTCTACGGGCGCTCCCATCAGACCTGCATCAGTGCCAATCATCGTAAACCTGGCACCGTTACTGAGCGAAAGTCCATATGAGCGCGAAACTGAGCCGTTGCACATACGGAAGCGGTACTTGCGGTTAGCAACTTCCATTCGGGGCCACGGCACACCATTGACAGTGATCACGTCTCCCATGAGGCTTTTTTCGCCCTGATCGTCATAAACCACAGTCCCATCTGCCCTGAAGATCATGTCTTTGAGCAGCAACGGTACATCGTAGGCCCCTGAAGGCAGGTTCAAACTATCTTCAAAATCGTCTTTCACCAGATAGAAAGAAGCCAACCCCTTGTAGACATTCTTTGCCGTCTGATGGATTGCGTGATCGTGAGACCACAAGGTGGCGGCTCGGTTGTTTGGGTAGATGTAGTCCTTATACTGTCCGGGATAAATCAAGTCTTCAGCGTAACCGTCGTATTGCGGCAGGGCTGCCATTCCATGCAAGTGGGTGGAGGTTGGCGTGCCGATGCTGTTGTTGATGTAACGGACAACAGACTGCCGATCTTTGCGCTGAACGATCGTGGGGCCCGGAATCAACCCGTTGTAGCTAAAAACCTCACTGCTACGACCCGGTATGATGTTGACCCTGGTTTTGTTGACAGTGATCTGATAGTAATCAGTCGTTGCATCGCTGCGGACAGGTCTGAGTACAGGTGGCACCCTAAAGGGCAGTGAAAAAGGAGTGATCTTGGGGCTTCCTGCATCTCCTGCCTTACTGCTGCTTTGTAATCCGAGTGGCAATAGGAGTGAGCCACCAACGATAGCTCCCAGCTTTAGAGCATCCCTCCTAGAAAGCGTTCTCATGTCTGTGTTCCTCTCTGGTAGATGGGCGATTAGTGGACAGGCAATGCAGTTTAATCGCTGGGGGTCAATTCCCCGCCCCTTGGGGCGCAAGAATGGATTTTGCGGAATTTTAGCGCTCCGCATCTTTACTGGCGAAAAGCAGCGAGCTTTGCTGGAAACCTACCAAGAACGTGATGACTTAACATAAGTTAACGTAATTTTTAAGCATTTCCCGTGCCTCAGATAAAATTGGGGAACTTTTTTGTAAAAAAAACGTGGCAAAGCTTGTAGTGCTTTTGCTTTTGTATGTTTTGCTACAAAAGACACCTTTGTTTAGCAGATAAGAGATTTTGGTCGTCAAGAGCAACTGTCCCATTTTCGAGGTTTGGCTTGTTGGCAATGAGCAGGCTATACCAACGGAAAATCAAGCTCTTGGGGCATTGACTGTCCCGTTTACATTCCTTAGTGGAAGAGTTCGATCTTGTAAACTTCTAACCAAGTCAATTGCCAGAAGCATGACTCTGTAGAAGTTTCAGCCTTGCGACCAAAACTTCTTCATTACTATCTAAAGGCGATAAGGCAAAAAGAACCTGGTCAGAGTGATCGAGGTGGTTCTGTCTCTGTTGGTTCTCAGGTGCCGATCGATAAGCAGGGCTAACAATCAACTAGCGCTTCCTCTGCTGGACTAACCTCCAACTGGCACAAGCCCTCAAACCCCTACGCTGTCGCCTTTTCCCTTCTCCCCCTCCTTGCCCCGTTGCGGCTTCTGCAACGATACAAGGGGGTGAAGGAAGAGCTTCAAGGCACTATGAATACTAGGTTTTTAGTTTTAGCTAAGTCTACTTTTTGAGGCTCTGGACTACGTTTGGACTAAACGCCTTCGCTGTGACAGTTATGGAAGCAGGCGCTTGTGCCAGTTATATTGCTTCGGGAACCGAGTAATCAGTTCAGCTTTTCTTATGATCCAGTTGTCAAAGGAATCGCATAGTCAGGAGAACTTAGAGCCACAGTGAAACAATCAGTGAAACGCTTACCTGATAGATTGAAGGCGGCTCAGAGATCTGTTTCTCCCTGAAACGTTACCTTTGCATTACCTACTATGATCCTAACCGTTACCTCCTATAAAGGTGACGTGGGCAAGACCACAACTGCGGTTCACCTTGCCTGTTACCTTCATCGTCGAAAGAAATCAGTGCTGCTTATTGACGGAGACCCTAACCGATCATGCCTTAGTTGGAGCAAGCGCGGCTCTCTGCCCTTTCCTGTAATTGACGAGCGCTCAGCCGCTAAGCATGTGGCAAACTACGCCAACATCGTTATTGACACCGCCGCTCGCCCAGACCGCGATGAACTAGCAACTCTAGTGGAAGGGTGCGATTTGTTGCTGCTGCCAACCACCCCTGACGCAATGGCAATGGAAGCTCTTAGCCTAACCACTCAAGCGCTGAAGCAGTTAGGCGCTGAAGCGTACAGGGTACTGCTCACAATTGTTCCTCCGAAGCCTAATCGTGATGGAGAGGATGCACGAGACCTACTGACAGAATCAGGGTTGCCCCTGCTTAAGAGCCAGGCACGCCGCCTAGTTGCCTTTCAACGAGCTGCCCTGCAAGGTGTACCCGTTTATGAAATTTAAGGATCGAGGACAGGAGGCTTGGGAAGATTACTTAGCGATTGGGAAGGAGGTGATTGACAATGGCTAAACAAAATCGATTTAACTTCCTTCAATCATCTCTTGAAGGTGAGGTGCTACCAGAGCAGGAGGAGGACGTAACACCCAGTCCCACAGTACACCAGTTGCCGAACCAGTCGTACCAGCTAGTGAGCTAAAACGGGGAAGAGCTACAGGAAAACGCAGCAACCCGAACTATACCCAAGTGGGGGCGTACATCCCAAAAGAACTTAACCGGGACGTCAAACGCCTGTTGGTGGACGAGGAACAAGATCTAAGCGATTTAATTATTGAGTTGCTACAAGCATGGTTAAGCAGCAAAGCATCTAAGCGATGAACTGATTAAGCACTGAACCGCTTAATCAGTAATCCGTTTACGCAGTTCATCGCTTAAGTGAAGAATCAGTTAACCGTCTAAGCTACAGTGGAGTTCTTTGCAGGTTTTTACACGTGTCCTGTCGCAATCCCTGCATGGGGAGATGCCACGATAAAGCCCTGATCACACTGCTATAGTCTTCTTCATGCCAAACCAGACATCGTTATTTTCTGACAGCAATTATGCCGATTTTCTAAATGGGCTAAAGCAACGTATCCGGTCAGCTCAAGTGAAGGCAGCTCTAGCCGTGAACCAGGAGCTGATTCATCTTTATTGGCAGATTGGCCATGAAGTTCTCACTCGGCAACAAGAACAAGGCTGGGGTGGCAAGGTCATCGAGCGCTTGGCTAAAGATCTAAAGCGGGAATTCCCTGATATAGCTGGATTCTCTCAAACCAACCTGAAATATATGCGAGCTTTTGCTGAGACGTACAGTGAGGAAGAAATTAGTCAACGCAGCGTTGACCAATTGCCGTGGCGGCACAATATCGCTCTCTTTACAAAGCTCAAGGAACGAGAAGGCCGGTTTTGGTATGCCCAAAAGGCGATCGAAAATGGCTGGAGCAGCGATATCCTAGTGATGCAGATCGAAAGTAATCTGTTCGAGCGCTTGGGCGGTGCTATCACCAACTTTGAGCGATCGCTCCCCTCTCCCCAATCTGATTTAGCCCAGCAGCTCGTTAAAGATCCTTACGTGCGACGTGAAAGTTGCCCGATTCGAGTGAGAGGACAACCTCTCCAGAGACTCCTTCTCGGGGGTTAAGGAGCAACGGAACAGAAAGTACCGTTAAGGCTGAAATGTTTTACTAGCAGCTGTTTCAAAAAGCACTTTTCAGTCTCAATGAGACATACCGCTTGAACTCTAGGCTAATTGGTACAGAAATCTGGAACGAGACAGCAGGGGTTTCATGCTCCTGTTTTTCAGCAGGTTTAACTGGTACACCCCTTAACGGGACTTTCTGGTCGGATGATACTCAAACCCCATAAGTTCTTAAATGACCTGAATGCCGAAATTGAGCCGGGTTGGACGGGGCCGGGACAAACCAATCGGTTACTCGGACGCATTGCCATGCGCTCTTATATCTTTGGGCATGTCCTGTATACCGACAAGCCGTTAGAAGGCGATGCCCTGGTACACGATATCGTCACGATCGCCCAAGCGCTCCCTGGCTATCGTGACTGGTGCCAGCATCAACAGGAGGTGGAAAAACGGGCTCAAGACTGGAGGCTAGCGATCGAACAGAGTCGCTACTTCCATTACGGCACGGACAAGCGACCCGCTGAATTAAGTCCCGATCGTCCTGACGAGTCGGAGTCCAGTTGGAACCAGCAACAACAAGCCGAAGCTAGAGCACGCCTTCAACAGGCCGTCGCTGACCTCTTAGAGAAAGAAGCACTCCCGTCAGGCATTACCGAACGCTTCGATGCGCTCCTCCCCTATGGACTGAGTGGTGCCACACTCTATCGGCATCGCGATCTCTGGCATCCCCGTCATTTACAAAACGCAACAATCGGCGCGCTTCAGAGTGCTGTGGAGCCAGATTGCTCGTGGGCGGCATCTGGCTCCAACAGTCACACAAACTTATTGGGTGAAAGTG
>JBGTJW010000683.1:0-15317 GCA_041744955.1 Stenomitos sp.
TTTAGGTCTGTCCTCACGTTCTCTCCGACTGCCATAGAGTTTTAAGCATTCAACCAACCACCACCTCCCTGAACCTCGTATCCTGGTTAAAGAGGCATAGCGGTTTGAGATAGCGATGGCAGAGATTCAACCCATTCATGTGATTGGCGGCGGCTTGGCGGGGACTGAAGCCGCATGGCAAATTGCCCAGGCAGGTATCCCGGTCGTTCTATACGAAATGCGACCACAGCGATCGAGTCCGGCGCACCATTCAGAGCATCTGGCAGAACTGGTATGCAGCAATTCGTTTGGGGCACAGTCGAGCGATCGCGCCTCTGGTTTGCTCCACGAAGAACTGCGCCGTTTGGGTTCGATCGTAATTGGTAAAGCCGATGAACACTCAGTACCAGCAGGTGGGGCGCTGGCGGTCGATCGCGCCATTTTTAGCAAAAACCTGACGGAAACCCTTGCCCAGCATCCTCTGATTGACCTGCGCCGTGAAGAAGTGCTGGCGATTCCCACAGAGGGCATTAGCGTTTTGACGACAGGACCGTTAACCAGTCCAGCTTTAACAGAGGATCTCCATCGCTTTACAGGCATGGAGTACATGAGTTTCTTTGATGCTGCCAGCCCGATCGTCGTGGGCGAGTCGATCGACTTTGAGGTAGCGTTTCTTGCGTCTCGGTACGATCGGGGTGAAGCTGCCTATCTCAACTGCCCCATGAACCGCGACCAGTATCTTCACTTTCGGCAGGAGTTGTGTCAGGCAGAGCAGGCAGAGCTAAAGGACTTTGAACAAGAGACAGCGAAGTTTTTTGAAGGTTGTTTGCCGATCGAAGAAATGGCACGACGCGGCGAAGACACCATGCGCTACGGTCCGTTGAAACCCGTTGGCTTGTTTGATGCCCGTTTGGGAGACTTTCGCGAACCTGAAAACAAGGCGAAGCGTCCCTATGCGGTTGTTCAACTGCGGCAAGAAGATCGGGCAGGACAACTTTGGAATATGGTGGGCTTTCAGACAAACCTGCGCTGGGGCGAGCAAAAGCGTGTGTTCCAACTGATTCCTGGCTTAGAGAATGCTGAATTTGTCCGTATGGGCGTGATGCACCGCAATACCTTTGTCAACGCGCCGGAGTTGCTCCACGCCACACTGCAATTTAAGCAACGCGAAACCTTGCTCGCCGCCGGTCAACTGGTCGGTACTGAAGGCTATACAGCAGCAACGGCTGGTGGTTGGCTAGCTGGTACGAATGCAGCACGAGTCGCGTTAGGGCAACCGCCGATCGCCCTACCTGTAACGACCATGATGGGTGCCTTATTCGACTTCATTAGTTCAGCATCGCCCAAGCATTTTCAACCCATGCCGCCCAACTTTGGGATTCTGCCAGAACTGCCTAAACGCATTCGCAACAAGCAAGAACGGTATGGCATGTACCGCGATCGCTCCTTTAACGATCTCGCCGCCTGGATGAATCAGCTTCGGGTAGCGGCGTAGAGTTGTTAGTTGTTAGTTAGAAAAAATTCAGTCTCAAGCCAACAACTAAAAACTAACCACCAAAAACTACTCAGACTTTCGCTTCCAGCGACTTCAGATACTCAGTATTCACGCCAGACTCACGCATGAGGGCAATTTTGCCTGTGCGGGCGATTTCGCGGATGCCAAATTTGTTGAGCACCTGGACGATCGCTACCATCTTGCCCGGATCACCGACCACTTCCAGCGTGACAGAATCTTCGGCGACATCAACCACCCGTGCCCGAAAGATCTGCGCCAGTTCCACAATCTCAGAACGATTGACGCTGGTGGCGTTGACCTTCATCAGCATCAGTTCGCGCTCGACACAGGGCACTTCGGTAATGTCTTGCACTTTTAGCACGCTGATGAGTTTGTAAAGCTGCTTGGTCAACTGCTCAATGCTGTTATCATCCCCTGGCACAACCATCGTAATGCGCGAAACGCCCATCTGCTCGGCTGGTCCGACCGCTAAACTCTCGATATTAAACCCACGACGGGCAAACAAACCAGCAATGCGGGAGAGAACCCCCGCTTCGTCTTCAACTAAAACCGAGAGGGTGTGCTTCATGGACTTGAACGGGCGAGTGTGATGAAAAGATAAGATGGCGGCAGTGCGATCGTGCCTTAGTTCTCCATCTTATCGTGAGAGCCTGCATTCCTTAACTGTCTCTCAGCGAGAATTAGGCAGTTCTCTCAGTATTAAGTCACGCTCTGCGAACGATCGGGGATAAATTGAAGTACGAGCAAGGCAAGCGGTATGGCAAGAAGTCCGATACTGTAAATGCCCAAATTCACATCAGCTTTTTGAAGGAGAAGCATGACGAATAAGAAGATATTTGAGCCAAGACTCGCATACTTTTGCCGGATATTCTTGCTCCAGTAATCTCTGTTCTGCCAACAAGGCACTAACTCCAGCAGAGCCGCAATAAAACCAATAACAGCAGCCAATATACAAACTTGATGAGCTAATGGCGGCATCTTGATTAAGTTTGAAGCGAGCATTCCCAAAAGACCCCACGATTGCATTGGGGCGCTTAATGTTAAAAGCAGTTCAGATCTGGATAATGTACGCTTTCGATAAACTGAGAACAAGTATCCAGAAATAACCGCGATCACTAATAGCGGGAATAGAAGGAGGAGGAAATGCTGTACCTTTGACACAAAATCCCACCAAATCTCAGCGTTTGGTAATGCTGTTGTGTTTAACGTTAGTTGCTGTCCAATTTCAGCAGTTGATCGCTCCATTGCTGATCTCCTTGTGGATATCGATTAGGTTTTCTCGCAGCTCCGCTTCAGTCTCACCCTGAGTCCAATAGTCGGGATAGTCTTCGAGATAGCCCAGCCACATATCATCATCTTGCCAGTAGACATATTTCTTTTTCATTGCCGCCCCTACCTGTCAGACTATTGGGATTCAACATTAGGTAATGTGTTACTCCAGCGTCATGGTCTGTCCTGTTTCAGCCGATCGCTGTGCTGCTTCTGCTACTTTTAGCGTATACAAACTCGCTTCGGGTGTCACGTAGAGCGGAATACCGTCGATTAAATAGTCCAACACCATTGCCGTATCTTTTGCAAAAAGTCCCTGACGGCTGCCTAGCGCGATCGGTTGGCTTCCCTCTGACTGCACGAGCGTTCCCTGATCCCCTTCAAAGATCAGTGCGCCCTTTTCGCCATGCACCTCCATCTTGCGCTCTGGTTGCCACATGGCTTCCCCTTTGGCATAGATGACTTCTGCTAACAGACCCGATCGAAACCGTAGCTGGGCAGTGCAGTAACAGGTCGCGTAATGGGGATCGCTCAACTCCCTGCGATCGCCGTACTGAGCCTGACAGCTTACAGTTGCCACCTTGCCAAAGAGATCGGTGAAACGATGCAGCCGCGACAGGGCACCCATCAGCGGGAACCCAAACAGTTCAGGCTGATACGTCCAGCGCTGGGGAGCGGGTCGCTCTGGTTTGATAGTGGCGTAGCGGGCGTAAAAGGGAGTACCGATCTTCGGTAGCGAGGCTTTAAGCGCCTGGTGCATATTGCCCAATAGCTCGATATGTTCAACGTGCAGCAGTTTGTTTTGAGCTTTCGACAACGCAATCAACTCCCTCGCTTCGGCAACATCCAGCGCTAAGGGATACTCCACAACGACGTGCTTCCCTGCTTCCAATGCGGCTCGGACGATCGCACCATGATCCCGATTCACTGTAGCGATGATGATTAAGTCCAGAGACGATCGCTCTAGCAGTGCTTGCCAGGATGCGATCGCGTCTGCACCATAGCTCTGGCTAAATGCCTGCGTGCTTTCGAGGGTGTGTCCGGCAACGGCGGCTAATGTGGCACGCGGTTCTGCCTGGAGTGCCTGCGATCGTAGCTTTGCCGCATAGCCCGTACCAACCAGACCGACCTGGAGAGGGATCGAAAAAGACGACGCGGTTTTTGTCATGGGCTGCACTTCTGATGTACCTGTCATCACAAAACCCTAGCATCACAAAAAACGGTCGATGACAGTACAACCATTATCGACCGTTTAGCGCTTGATCAAAATGACTCGTTAAAGCAGCTTTTGAGGTCGAATCAGTGCCCAGTAGGCTTTAGTCTTAATAGGCTTTAAAGATCCCACGCAGTTCGCCAGCACGATTTTGCTTGGTATGCAGATCTACATATAGCGTGCCGTTAGACAGCGCTTGCAATTGCTCCTCTGTTAACGTGTATTCGCCCATAAAACGACCGCTGAGTTGATCGGCTCTAGGCTCTACCGTTAGCGCATATTGAAAGGGTCCATTCTTTGAGAGTTCGCCTCTGTGAACATGGATGCCTGACGTGATATTGGGGTTTGGTGGATTGAGGGGATCGGTTGCATAGTCACGTAGCGGGCTTGTCAAGCCACTGTAATCACCGCGAATGACCAGACGATTGCCCACTAACGCTGCACCAGCAGCACCAAAGGCAGATGTAGAAGCAGATGGTACAACATCCTTACCCGATAAGACAGCGACATATCTGACAATGGCACCAGACGACGGAGCCGTTCTGGTGTTTGGTTCCGGCTCTGCTTGTGCCAGGAGAGCGATTTCTGCTTCTTGCAGATGTACAGACAGTTGGGTGGCGATCGCGTCACGAGTCGATACCCCGATCTGGGCTGAAACTATTGCAACGGCACCTTGGCTAATAGCTGGTGTTGCAATGCCGACCAGGAGCAGGCAACTCGCTACACCAAGTAATAGATTAATCAAACTCTTGTTACGTTTCTTCATCGTGTTTCCTTGGAAATATGCTCTCGTGAGATGGGTAGAGAATGGTAAACTCCATTGCCTTGCTGGCATTGCTTCGCAGCAGTTGAGTTGAGTTCTGACTAAGCGCTTGCCCAATCATTTGGCGATCGTAATTGGGCTACAGATTTCAAACCGTGACAACCCATTGGCTATACGCAGCATGGCTGCATTTGGATGCATATTGCTAGAAAGCATTTGGTCTAGCATGATATAGCCGTAGCCATGTTGGTTAGGACGGGGTGCAGGGGTAGAATCCCTGGCTGGGGGCGAAGCCCACACACCCCCTTTGATCCCAATGTCCTAAGCCCTGTGGCGATAGCTATAACCAGCAAGGCAAACCGACAGATTTTAGCTCGACAGTGTGGTAAATGCCTTCCTATCGCTGGTTTTCATCATCATGAGATGGCACGTTACAGGTCGTTATATAAGCTAACTAGATAAAATCTGGTAGTTTTATTACGAATACCATTCATCCCACTGATGACGTAACGTTTCTAAACCAATGGTTTTCCCGTAGTATCAAGAGTAAAGCTGATTCAGGAAGCAGACTTTATTCAAATAAAGCTACGGAGCCAGCTTCCAATGAGCTTAGAGTACTGTTTCCATTAATTGAGAGGACCATTGCATGGCAACTTTTAAAGTCACGTTAGTCAACGAGGCTGAAGGGCTGAACACAACGATTGAGGTTCCTGAAGACGAGTACATTCTTGATGCGGCTGAAGAACAGGGTATTGATCTACCCTACTCCTGCCGCGCTGGTGCTTGCTCGACTTGCGCTGGCAAGCTAAAGGAAGGCACGGTTGATCAATCAGATCAATCGTTCTTAGATGATGATCAGATTGAAGCGGGCTACGTGCTGACGTGTGTTGCTTACCCAACCTCTAATGTCACCATCATCACCCATCAAGAAGAAGAACTGTACTAACGGTCGCGCTGTTGCTGTACTGATGTAAAAACAGGCGGTAAGGAGTCTCCATGGCTCTTTACCGCCTGTTTTTATGACCCAGCGCAAAACAATTCACCTTTAGGCTCTCGGTATGGCTTTCGGTTTCGCTCAATCCACTCAGAGCAGACACCACTTTTAACGTTGGTAGAGCCACTATTGTCAGATCAGCAAGAATGAGTGATTACTCAAAAGCGCTTGACCAGGAGTAGCCAACTGTTTTTTAGCTACTGTTGCTCTGGTCGCCACGCCAGAACGTAATGTCATCACTGATGGGTCGCAGTTGGGTGCCAGGATAGTAGAAGCTCAGGATGCGATCGCTCGACCAGCCCAGCTTACCGAGATGATAGGTGCCTGTTTGACTTAGCCCCACGCCATGCCCAAAGCCGCCGCCCACGAAGCCATAGCCCTGTAAGGTTTTGTTTGCGCCGTAGAGCGGTTCGACGTAAAACAAGGTGCTGTTGGGCGCATACAGGGCAAGGAGAATATTGTCCTTCACTAAGTCGAAGGTGCCTCGATCGGTAGTTATGCGTACGTTTAGCACTCGTCCAGCCGGAGATCGCTTGGTCACTTCAAGACGTTGAATGGTTTTAAAGTTGGCTAGCGGATCTTTTGAGGCAACCAGATAGCGCCGCAGGTCTCGATTCATCTCCTCTAAACGGCTCTCAACCCGCCAGCGAAAGAGATTAGCACCGACTTCGTTGAAGCCTTTGGTCTGGCTGATAAAGCGGCGAAAATTCTTTTCCTCTGCCAGGTTTTGCCGCGCCAAATCCCACGGCTGACCCACTGAATCAATGACAGCCCGCAAGTAAGGGCGATCGGCACCTGCCCAAATATCGGTAAAGGGTGCAGTGATGCCGCCCGTTGAGGAAGAGTAGACGGCATCGACTAGCTCGTTGTTGTAGGTGAGGACGGTGCCACGAGTGGCGGCGATCGCGCGATCGGTCGCTGGATGCGCCCCTGTGAGACCGTTGTAGACCTGACATTGGGTATCGGCACAAAGCTGGTAGCCGTCGATCGCAAAGCGTCGCACATTGCGAAGGGCATAGGTACGAGCCAGAATTGCCTGCACCTCTAGCACCGGTTGCACTGCCCAGGCACCAATCTCATGCGGCACGACCCCACGCAAATAGGTTTCAAGTGGCACCTGATTCACCAGGGTATAGGTGCCGTAGGTATTGGGTTGCAGCCGTAAACTACCAGCGTAGAGAGTGCGTTTTTTGTCACCGCTTGTCTGTGTGACTTGAACCGTGCCTTGTGAAGACCGAATCTCAACGCGATCGCGGGTATAGCGGTAACCATTGACCACCAGCGATGCACGCGGCTGTTGCGGCAACACCTGAGTATCAATGTATGCCGTTTGCATGCCTTGCGCCTGAAGGCTCTGCACCAGCAGACGACGGAGTAAGGGAGTGCTGTACGTGTCTCGTTTTGCCCAGACTTGCCAGCGTTCTGGTTGGGCAACTTCGACCGGAATGCCCTGCGCCAGCCAGCGGTTAGCGCTTGCTTCGGCACTCTCAAAACTGCGGTGACTGCTAAGAACCACCCGTTCTTGCAGGTTTGGTTCCGGTAGCGTTTGCTGCACCACATCCAGCTTGGCGCTTGCAGCGGTGACAGTTTCAGCCTTGCCCTTTGTTTCAAACCGGAAGGTCAGACGATCGCCGGTGGCTGCTTGCAGCGTCAATCCATCGGTTGCTTTACTGCCAAAGCGTTGCACCACCCCAATCTGTAAATCGACATCCTTACGAGTGGCGGCTGTTCCAGGTGCTGCCAGCCCAAGCCCAAGCCCACACACAAACGCGATCGCCAACACAATCTCAGGCAGTGACTTACAAAGCAGTGCTTTGACAACTACCGTCGATCGCTGCCTGGAAAAGCGATCCTGAGCATTCTGATCCTGAGCAACGCATTCTATCCGCATAACCGACCCCAAAAAATAGGGATTGACTGAACTCCATCCTAAGATAGTTCTTCTTAACCCCAGTGATCTGCATCTTTGCAATTGCTTAAACGGGGTGCGATCGCTTAAGTAATGGGACTGACCTTTGCCCGATAGAGCAAGCGATCGCCCTGACGATATCCCGTATAGCGAACTTTGACGCGATCGCCAGGTTGAGCCACACCTGCCATCAATTGATGCTGCTGGGGATCATAGGCTACTTCAGCGCCAACGGTGGCGATCGGCTCAATACCCCAGGCTTGCAGCAGTTGCTCCAGTGGACGCAGCAAGGGCAGCAGTTTGACAGCCGGAGCCTGGGGATTTTGCTGCGCGGCATAGGCAGCCGTTGGCAGTTGCAGCAGCAGTGATTCCAAAACCTGTACGCTTGACTGCTGAAACTCCTGCCACAAATCCTGGCGTTGCTGCGCTAGCTGTTGCTGTAGGCGATCGTACTCGTGCTGCAAATCCAACAGACGTTGATGCAGTGCAGCGTGGTCAATTTCGAGTTTTGAGTTTTGAGTTTTGAGTTCTGACTGCTGACTGCTGACCACTGACTGCTGATCGCTGACCGCTGACCGCTGACTGCTGACCGCTGACCACTGACCTTTCGCCTCAGCCGCTACAGGCAGTAGTTCGCTTACAGGTACTTGTAGAACGTGGCTTAGCTTCAGCAGCGTCTCAACCCGCAGTTGGGTATCGCCTCTTCTTAGCCGCAGGATTTGGTTTTCCGACACACCGGCTGCCTGACTCAGCGCCCTAAAACTAGAAAAACCCACCGCCTGCATCAACTCGCGCAAACGGTGGGTAAAATCTGGGGACATAGGGAAAGAAATTCTAAGCTTTAAGTTTTGAATTTTAAGTGGTCAATTCAACTCAAAACTCAAAACTCAAAACTCTTAACTTTCACTCTTAACTTTCCAGGAGACTTCTCAGCATCCAGGCAGTTTTTTCATGCACTTGCATCCGTTGAGTCAACAGATCAGCCGTTGGCTCGTCGTTTACTTGCTCGACAATGGGAAAGATCGATCGCGCCGTACGGACAACCGCTTCTTGACCGGCAACCAATTCGCGGATCATGTCTTCTGCCTTAGGCACGCCTGGGGTTTCGGGGATCGAACTCAACCGCGCGAACTCTGAATAGGTAGCAGGTGCAGGAAAGCCAAGTGCCCGAATTCGTTCAGCGATCAAATCAACAGCCGTAGCCAATTCGGTGTACTGCCCTTCAAACATCAGGTGCAACGTTTGAAACATTGGACCCGTCACATTCCAATGAAAGTTATGGGTTTTGAGATAAAGGGAATATGTGTCTGCCAGAAAACGGGACAGACCTTCCGCAATTTCGCCTCTCGCTTTTTCGTCAATGCCGATGTTGATGGGCATTGTTTCGGTTGGGATTGCCATAATGTCCTTTAAGTAAAAGAAATCGTTTCGTTGAACGCAGTGAAAACGTTGAAATGAGCGATTTGTGACAAGTCCTAACAGTAGCTTGTTTAGACAGTAGCTTGTTAAGAACGATCGCCGCTAGCCTGCTGTGTCAAAAAATTGACCCATCCAGGCAAACTGCTTGTAAAAGCAGCCTAAGCCAAATGTCGCTGTAGCACCGCACGCGGAGCGCGTCGAATGCGGCAAAGAATCGTTTCTTGCCCCAGACGGCTACAGGCTTCATAGCGATGGCAGCCAGAAAAACCGTAATATTCGCCCTCGACTTCAAGGACATCGATCGGCTCTTGCTGTCCAATTTCTTGAATGGATGCCATCAAAGCACTAACCTTCGCCTGATCATTTTGCCGAAACAAGGGGCGACGAATCTTATCAATGGGTACTGCTTCTACTCTAACCATTGCCGTTCTCTTAAGCTCACTCCTAAATCATACTCATTATGACTACGGATTGCAATATGGATTGGTGAGGGGAGAGGGGAGAGGAGTGAGGGGAGAGGGGAGAGAAGTTTTGAGTTTTGAGTTGATTTGGGCGATCGGCTACTGACCAAACCTTTAGCCTTTTGCCTTTTGCCTTCTACCTTCTGCCCTCTGCCCTCTGCCTTTTGCCCTTTGCCTTCTACCTTTTGCCTTCTGCCTTCTGCCCTCTGCCTTTACCCCTACTGACTCAACCAGGCGATCGCTCGTCGAATCCACTCTTCTGCGTCCGCAGTTTTCGAGAGGCTGTTGCTTTGTCCTACCGTTTGTAATGCCTGGGCAATTTCGCTGTTGGTGTAGCCCAATGCCAGTAAGGTCATCTCCACATCTTCCTGAATTGAAAGAATTGGTCCCGCAGACGGAGCGGTGATCATGCCTGCTTGCTGTCGCCATTCTGCAAGCTTGCTTTTTAGCTCTAACGCGAGACGTTCGGCAGTTTTGGTGCCTACGCCTGGGGTGCGAGAGAGGGCACGGGTATTGCCAACCACGATCGCCTGTATCAGATCTTGCAACCCCATCGTATCGAGCAGCGCCAGCGCTAACTGCGGACCAATCCCACTGACGCTAACCAGTTGCCGAAACAAATCGCGTTCGGCAGCCGAATCAAAGCCAAACAAGACAATCTGATCCTCCCGCACATGGAGATGGGTAAAAATTTGCACCGTCTCACCCACGCCAGACACCTGCTGCAACAAGCGCGGCACAATTTGGATGTCATAGCCAATTTGACCGACTTCTAACGTTAAGGTGACACGGTTGTCCGCTTTCTGGATGTATGCAACAGTGCCTTTGAGGTAGCCGATCATGCAGTTGTTGTGTTCCGGAGTTTTGGGCGAGAGGGTAGCGATCGCGCTTCCTAGTCTACCGGAGTAACGGGGCTTTTCGTTCTGCTAGTGCCGCCATTACGAACCCAGCAAAAATTCGTTGATGGTACTCCAATCGTTGCGTTGGGAAACTTTTTTTCGCATGACGATCGTATCCGCAAGATACGTTGCATCGCGTGCGACTCCTGAAAACCTGCCAGAGCCCCAGGTGTATAGCCACGGTAGCCCCAGGAAATAGAAGCCTGGTACGTCTGTAACACCGCGATCGTGTCCCGGATAGCCTTTGCCATCAAAGACTGGAATTTCGATCCAGCTAAAGTCGGAATGGTAGCCTGTAGACCAGACCACTGCGCCAAGATTAGCCGCTTCATAGTCAAGCTCGAGGAGCGCCTGCTCAGGTTCCCAGACCGGTTGATAGGGTGCTTCGATCGGCGCTTCGAGACGATTTTTTTCGATGAAGTGATCAATACCTTTTTTGATGTTTTCGGCAACCGCATCGGCTTGATCGAGGTTTTGCTTCAGGTTAGCGGCAAATTCGAGCTTGCCGTTGCGAATGGTTTTGAGCCGACCGTGCAGTTGCATTCCTTCAAGCGCAAATTGGCGCAGATCGATTTCGCGTCCACCACCGCGACCCGTAACGTAGTGATTGGTATTCGTACGTGCTTTCTCTTTTTGAGGATGTTCGTCGATCGACAGGTCGTAGTACCCCATTTGATCGAGCCAATCGACTACATCTTTGCCACGGTAGCGACGGGGCGATCGCGGCGCACTGCCCACACACAAATGCACCTGCTTGCCTGCCAGGTGAAGATCTTCAGCGATTTGACAGCCCGATTGCCCCGTACCAACGACCAAAACTGCCTTGCCGTCGGGCAGTGATTCTGGATTGCGGTATTCGGATGAGTGTAGTTGGACGATCGCGTCGGGCAAACGCTCGGCGATCGAAGGCAGTTTGGGTACGTGATAGCCGCCGACCGCAATGATGACCTGATCGGCTGTGTAGTTACCGATCGTCGTTTCCAGCTCAAACACGCCTTGAGCCTTATTGCAACGCACTTTTGACACCGCAACGCCTTCCTTTAAGGGTGGATCAAACGAGGCAGCGTAGGCTTCGATGTATTGCACAATTTCATCCCGCTGCATAAACCCGTGTGGATCAGCGCCGGGATAATGGAAGCCGGGGAGTTTGCACTGCCAGTTGGGTGTCACCAGGCAAAATGAATCCCATCGTTTGGCACGCCACGCATAGCCGATCGTGTTTTTCTCGAAAACAATGTGGTCGAAGCCTCTTGCTTTCAGGCAATAGCTCATGGCTAACCCTGCTTGACCACCGCCTACGATGACGACAGGATAGTGCGTTTGCATTGGCTTCCTTCTCGCTTGCTTAATCCGGTTCTGGTGTCAGAGTACGTGCAGGCAGAGAGGGGCTTTTGTATCTTGGCATACGGAAGGTTGAAGTCTGATGATCTAACGAGGGGTAGCGATCGCTGCCCTTCCAAACGCTTCCAACTGACAGCAACCATCTGTTTAAATCGACAGGTCATCCTCAGTTTGCAAGGGTCTAAAAACGTTGTTGATGCTCTGAGGAAGGTTGTCTGCTGCCCGACCATGCCCTTTTGACACGCTACAAAACAAGATCCCCCTGCCTGCGGCTTCCCAATTGATCAGGGGAGTTGAGGGGATCAGTTAGGAGGGGATCAGTAAATAGAGGGCACTTTTTACCTTGGCATAGCAGTCGCAGAGAGCGTGAGGACAGACATAAACCTTGAAGCTTCCTTTGAGCAAAGGCTTCGATTCTGCCTTCAGCCCCCAGCCCTCTACCTTCTACCTTCTACCTTCTACCTTCTACCTTCTACCTTCTACCTTCTACCTTCTACCTTCTACCTTCTACCTTTTACCTTCTACCTTCTACCTTCTACCTTCTACCTTCTACCTTCTACCTTCTACCTTCTACCTTCTACCTTCTGCCTTCTACCTTCTACCTTCTGCCTTCTACCTTCTGCCTTCTGCCCTCAGCCTTCTGCCATAGAACATTCCTCCAGAGGTTAGAAGAAAAACGTGGCTTAGAAATGAGAATTAAATAAGATCGGATTTTGTAGGATGTGTGAGGCAATAGCCGTAGCGCATCGCCTCCGCTGCTTTTGATGCGTTATGCTGCGCTAACACATCCTACGCAAAGATTCGGTTTTATTAAATCCACAATCCTTGGTAAAGCGAAGCGTCGTTACGCATTGAGATCAAAGGTCATGAGCTTGAGGTGATCGGGATTTTCAAGGATTTCTTTGGCGAGCAAATATCCGGTAATCGTCCAGGTTTGGTAGCGCCGTGCTTCTTTGCCAATTAAACGACCATCGGGACCATCGTAGTATTCAGGCCATTGATCTTGTACCAGTCGGCGTTCGGCAATGGCGATCGCATGATGCGCCAGTTCACCACGATTCATTTTTTTTGCCGCTGCCACCAGCAGCCACAGCAAAACAGGCCAGCTTCCGCCATTGTGGTAAGACCAGGGACGATTTTTGGGGTCAGCGCCAGTGATCGTCCGCCAGTCGGTGTCTTCCAGCGCCGGATAGCAAAGCTTCATGGGCATAAAGCTAATTAAGTCGCTCCAACGCAGTTCAATCAAATTCAAAATTTTGTGGGACTGTAGCTCCGTTGTCAGCGACCCGATAATCGCCATCAAGTTACCCAGCGAAAAAAAGCGACAGTCTAGCTGCGAAGGACCTAAGTTGCCCGCCAAATAGCCCCCTGCTTCAGGCACCCATTGTGCCAGCCGATAAAACGGGATGGAGTCGGAGAAAATATTGAACTGGTTGAGCGCTTCTTCACCGTATTCTTCGACCTGATAGCGGTAAATGACGTTCAAGCGTTCTGGGTCAAGCCAGTAATCCTCGCGTAGCTGTCGCTGTAGGAGCGGTAGACGACTACACACCGCCTGAATCATGGTTTGATTGTCTGTATTGGGCACCAGTAGTTCTAGGCTGGCTCGCAAGGCGGCATAGAACAGAGACTGAATATCGAGCGGATGCCCGTAAAGCCCCATCCGTCGATCGATCATGCTGGCTCCATCCGGCACCAACACCATCGGATACATATCGAAGCGTGTAACCAGGCATAGTTCGAGGCTGACACGAATGCCTTCTTGAAAATCAGCCCGCTGTACTAGCTCAAAGTCTTGCGTTGAAAGGACGTATGCACGCAAGAGAATAATCCACCATAAACAGGCATCGGCTGGAGCCACTCGACCGATCGCATGGTTGCCAAAGTCTGCCTTGAGATATTCTTGCCCATTGAGTGAGGCAATTTTGAAGCTGGCTGGCATCAATCCGCGACTGGGCTTAGAGCAATCAAGCTGCCCGGTTTTGGGCTGTAGTTTGAGCGTTGCCTCCAAAAAATTTCGCACAATGGCAGGCTTGCCTTTAATCAAAAACAGCAGCCCAGACGAAATAAAGTCGCGCACAAAACACTGGTCGTAGTTCAGCGACGCGACATCAGGGTCACTGGCTGCGATCGTGCCGATTGGTTCACCCTGGTAGTAAATGATTGATTTTTCAAGGGCTTCCCACGCTTGTTCAACGATCGATGGTTCACTCAAGCCTTGATCCCTCTGACAACAACTAAGATCAATATAGATGGCATGAAGGGCTATCGCCGCCGATTATGTTGCAATCCTGGTCAAAATTGTGACAGTCCCCCAGATGGCACGTCGGTATTGCTTGATGCAGTTGAGCAATCGTCACACAGACACCCTGTCATGCCTGGTTGAGTGGTGAAACATGGCAGCTTTCATGCCCGTTTGTCCGTTTAAAACAGTAAGTGAAATGCACTGTAGCCACGCTCGGTTACAAGCAATCGATCCTGAAGGACGAGAAGCCAACTGTCCTTACAATGGGGTCTATTGCTTGTGATTAAGCCTTGCGATCGCGATCGGCTGCCAGACAGAGCCAACGTCTTGCTCCTTTCGTATTGCACTTTAAAAAGCGGCACAGACGACCAAGCTTCGTCCGTCACCATCTTCAAACGCTGTGTAGCCATTCTTTAGATACCTCTTCCAGGAACCCTCTTCTATGAAACCTAATGCTTCTGTGCTGGCTGTAGCAGGTGCCATCTCGTTAGCAACACTTGCCGGACTAACGGTTGCCTGTTCTCAATCTTCAGTAACAGAGCCACCAGAGCCAATCAGTGCGTCTCCACTTACCGCACCCGCTAGACCTTCCCCTGCTTCGACTCCAAAAACAATCATACAGAAGCAAACAACCAAGCCAGCGAATCAGTCGGCTACTGTCAATCAGGAAGTTGCTGTCAACCGCACCGTTGAGTCTTGCGTCGTCAAAATGGCAGTGGTTAACGACCCTGAGCCGCCGCTAAACGTTCGTTCGGCACCCACAACTGAGAGCGATAATGTGGTCGGTCAACTGAAGAACGGGACATTTGTGACGATCGCGGCTGACCAAAACGGCTGGCTCCAGATCAAAACACCACTAAAAGGCTGGATTTCCAAGCGGCAGACAACGAATAGTTGTAATGAAAAAGTAGAGCGTATTAGCCTGAGTGATGCCAGCGACCCCGTGCAAGTGGTCGATCGCTTCGTTGGTACGGGCAGCCATCGCTACATTTTTCCCGTTGAGCAGGGTCAAACGCTGACCATTAACCGCGATCGCGGTCCGTTTCCGATGATTATGGCTCCTGATGGCACTGTGCTATTGGGACATGAGAAAGACGACACGCGATCGACCTGGAACGGTTCACTAACACAGACTGGCGACTACGCGATCGAGCTAGAGTCCAACTTTAAGGGCTACCGCTACGCCTTCTCAATGGAAGTGAAGTAACAGGGACGATAGCAGGAGCATGAAGCAGAGGGAGCAAGAAAAACTTCTGCCTTCTGCCTTTTGCCTTCTGCCTTTTGCCTTTTGCATTCGTGTGTTCTGCCA
>JBGTJW010000684.1:0-16483 GCA_041744955.1 Stenomitos sp.
GCCGTTTTACTTTTCCATTCCAGTCAACCCGATCGGCGTACCAGATTTACTCAATTCGATTTTTGGGCAAATCAACACTGCCCTCGGACAAGCGAGAAATGCTGAACAGGACAAGCGCGACAAAATTGAAGGGGTGCTGAGAAGCTTGCTGCTGCCAACGTTTGACGAAGCAGGCAGACGATCGCCAGACTCGTTTCCGCCACCCAATCAGTAAGCCGCCGCCAATGCTGTCTCTGAGAACGCGCTGAGTGCGGGCTGAGAGCCTTAGCGGTATAAATTCAGGTAACTTCCTGCTGGGCTTCAGAGAGGTTTCAGTGCTAGCTGCGATGCTGTGAACAGTGAATCGATCGCGGTTCCTCCAAAACGCCACAAGCACTAGCTGAATCTCTAATTAGGAGTGACTCATGAAATTAGCTTCTCTACTCACAGGCATGGCAATGGTTGGCTTGGTTACCGTTGGTGATGCGTCTTTCAAAGCGTTCAATCTTTCAAGCATTGGGGTTGCTCATGCCGCAGAAACGAAGCAAGCAGGACCCACTGCTAAAGAGAAAATTGCTCTGATCACTAAAAACAAAGGACAAATTGGCAGTGGCGACCAACTCCGTCGCTTTTTCTACGGCGAACTAGACCCAGTTGGTATTCAGGTGGGTGGTGGTGGTCATGTTGTGAACCTGTACAACAAAACCAACGATGTCACTTTTTCCTACTGTTCTCACTTTGATGTCGTGGTTGCCGTGAAAAAAGGAAAAGTGACGCAGTTTCTAGCCAGCGAAGTGAAATAGGTCACGTAATCCAAGTGCTTAACCGAAGCGGAAGTGACGATCGATCACTTTTGTATGCGCGTCTTGACCTGCTGTAAGCTGATCGCGCACCCGCGCCTATTCATCCCACTCAACTACCGATTAAGGATAAAACCATCATGAAAGCAAAGATGTTGTGTCTTGTGGCTAGTCTGGCAATAGCGGGTCTAGCGGCTTGTTCCAGTCCCCCCGCTGCTAATCAGGCATCACCCAGCAGCGCTCCTGCCGCTAGCACCAGTCCAGATGCGATGAAAGGCGATGCCATGAAAGGTGACGCAATGCAAGGCGATGCGATGAAGGGTGACGCGATGAAAAAGGATGCTACTACGAAGGGTGACGCGATGAAGAAAGATGGTGACGCGATGAAGAAAGACGCACCGACAAAGCCATAGTCGATCGCGTCGTTGGGGTACACAACAGGTAATCAGTCTGTGCCCCGACTTAGTGCTTGGTTTCATGCCAATCAACTTGACTTTAGAGTGCGGCAGGGAGCATTGCTTGGACGTTCAGGAGCCAAGAGCCAGCAGTCGAGACCTTCTTATCACCGTTTGGAAGGATAGCAATGGAAAAACTTTCGCAGAGCAAACGACGGCTGCTGCTCTATCTTGGTTTAGGAGTAGCAGGCGCAGGCGCAGCAACGGTCTTCGGCGCTGTTTCCCAAAAGGTAATCCCATCTGCATCGATCACCACCATTGATCCGTTACCTGCAAATAGTGCTGCGCCTCAAGCCGTCACGAAAAATAGTGCGATCGCTGCTAGTAAGGAACTACCAGACTTTCAGGGCATTGGTCAGTGGTTGAATTCGGCTCCACTCACTGTGCGTGACCTTAAAGGCAGCGTCGTTTTAGTACAGTTTTGGACGTTTTCTTGCATCAACTGCCAGCGTACATTGCCTTCGATCGTGCGATGGCATCAGCAGTACGCCGCCCAGGGGCTAAAGGTGATCGGTATCCACACGCCAGAATTTGCTTTTGAGCGTGATGCTAACAACGTCAAACAGGCGTTGCAAAAGCATCAAATTACTTACCCTGTACCGATCGACAACGACTTCAAAACCTGGAAAGCCTACAGCAATGAGTATTGGCCGCATCTCTTTCTAGCCGATCGTCAAGGGTTACTGCGCTACGACCACATTGGCGAAGGTGCATACGACACAACTGAGCAAACGATCCGCAGACTTTTGGGCTAATTAAACCTTTTGAGTTTTGCCTGCTGCTAAAAGCGGATTGAACAAGTTCCTTCACGTCCATTGACCACAGGAAACCCTCTGCACGGCTGCGGTCGGTCTTCAACCTTACTCTCTCGTTCCTAAGCGTTGCTGTTCAACCATGAATGTTTCACTTTCAGCAGGGCTTGCCTTCCTGGGTGGTGTATTGACGGTACTTTCGCCCTGTGTCTTGCCTCTTTTGCCTGTGTTGGTGGGACGATCGCTTCAGTCTCATAAAGCGGGTCCGATCGCTCTGGTAATGGGGCTGGTCAGTGGTTTTGCAGTGATGGGCAGTTTACTTGGCTTTACCGCAAGCTGGTTTACCGGACTCGCTAATGCTTTGCGCTATGGGGCGATCGCGATCCTGTTAGCCTTAGGGCTGCTGGCAGTCTTCCCCAACTGGAGCTATCGGCTCTTCAACTATCTTCCTCTTAGCCGTTGGACAAAAGAACCCATGCGTCCTGGTCTGGTTGGTGAATTTTGGTTGGGCACGCAACTGGGTCTACTATGGACTCCCTGCGCGGGTCCTGTACTGGGTGGCATTCTAGTGTTAGCAGCCGTGCAGCATGATGTCATCAATGCGTTTGGTCTACTGGTTGCCTACGGGATGGGTGCGGCGTTGCCCCTGCTCACGATCGCGTATGGTGGACGAGCCTGTAGCCAACGCTTGCTTGCACTTCATAGCCATAGTGCTACCTTGAGACGGGTCGGTGGTGTGATGATTGTAGTAACGGCGATCGCCATTTTGCTCGGCTGGGATATTCAGGTTCAGCTTTGGCTCTCGCCATTGTTTCCCCCTTTACCGCTTTAAGTACAACTTCGTCACAGGACAGCACCACCCATGTCAACGTCCATAACGCTTCTTTCCCGCTCCTTACGCAGATTGTCTATTCTGTCTCTAGTAGCGCTTGCCCTTATTGGCGGTGCGTTCTATCTCAGGTTGTCTCGATCGAGTGCTGAAACGCCACTGTCTATTGTGCAGGGAGCGTTTCCTGATCCGGCAGTCAATCTGCCAGCGACCCAGGCAAAGGGAATGCAGACTGCGGTTTTGGCAGGTGGTTGCTTCTGGGGCGTAGAGGCAGTGTTTGAACATCTCAATGGCGTTTCAGATGTGGTCTCTGGCTATGCGGGCGGCAGTGCAGAGACAGCAAATTATGGGCTGGTCAGCTTTGGGCAAACGGGTCATGCCGAGTCTGTGAAAGTGACGTACGATCCCGCAAAGATTTCCTACGGACAGTTGCTCAAAGTCTACTTTGCGGTGGCGCATGACCCGACGCAGGTCAATCGGCAGGGTCCTGATGCCGGGAAACAATACCGTTCAGCTATCTTTTTTGAGAATGATGAACAGAAGCGAGTCGCGCAGGCATATGTCGATCAACTCAACCAGGCAGGCACCTTCCGCAAGCCGATCGCCACTCAGCTAGCGCCGTTGAACGGTTTTTATGCGGCTGAAGCAAACCATCAGGACTTCATCGATCGCAATCCAAACCATCCCTATGTCGTGATTCATGACTTGCCAAAGCTCAAACAGCTCAAGGAACAGTTTGTCGCTCTTTACAAAAACTAAGTCTTCATTGGTCGCAGCTTTATGGAAGCCTCTGTCCCTGCTAAACGTCAACCTAAAACACCCAGTCAGGCGATCGCGGCAAAAGCCTTTCACTGGATCAATCTTCTTAGCCTGCTGTTGATGATCACCAGTGGGCTACGCATTTATAACGCAAACCCTGTGTTTGGCGGACGAGCAGGCTGGCATTTTCCACCGTTCCTCGTGATTGGTAACGGGTTAGCAGAAGGGCGAGACTGGCACTTCGCTATCATGTGGGTGTATGCGCTCAACCTCCTCTGCTACGGGCTTTATATTCTCATCACACGGCGCTGGCAGCATCGCTTTGCTAACAGCAATGATCTAAAAGCAGTGCAGGTCAGCCAAAACGAAAAGCGCAAAAATTATGCTCTGCATCGGTTAGTTTATACCGCGATCGTGCCCCTTTTGCTGTTGGCGATCGCCAGCGGTTTAGCGATGTACAAACCCGCTCAACTATACTGGCTAGCGGCACTTTTTGGCGATTGGCAAACTCTCCGCACGGTTCACTTCATCACAGTACCGATCGTGCTTCTCTTTACCTTTGTCCACTCGTTTCTTGCCCTCAGAGTCGGCACTTTTCGCCTTATTAAATCGATGTTTGTCTAAAAATATGAACCTGATCCTCCCTAAACGCACGTCTCGCCGTCGGTTACTGCAATGGTCTGGTCTGTCTGGAGCGGGGCTGTTGTTGAATGGCTGCGCGTCGTCGCTGTTTGCAGAGCAGGTAGGGCAGCTTTCTGAGCCGTTAAACCAGAGCGTTGAAGCACTGATGCTGTCACAAAAAGCGGTGCCAGAATTTCCTGCGAATGCGATCGATCCAGCGGAAAAACTCATCATCAATTCCTTTGACTTTGTGCCTAAGCTTGATCCCACCCAGTTTCGTTTGACGATCGATGGTGAGGTTGAGCGACCCCTGCAACTAAGCCTCAACGATCTACAGAAATTGCCGCTTACCACCATGAATGTTCGCCATGTTTGCGTTGAAGGCTGGGCGGCGATTGTGCAGTGGAATGGTGTGCGCTTACAGGAACTAGCGCTGTTGGCGCAGCCCAAAGCCGATGTTCGCTACGTCTATTTCAAATCTGCCGATGGTTACTACGAAAGCTGGGATCTTGCTTCTGCGGTGCATCCCCAAACGCTGATGGCATACCAGCGCAACGGGCAGCCGCTCTCAGTTGCGAACGGTGCGCCGCTGCGTCTCGCCTCACCCATCAAACTGGGCTACAAGTTAAGTAAATGGGTGACTCAAATCACCTTTTTGAGCCAGTTAACGCCAATGAAAGGCTACTGGGAAGACCAGGGCTATGAATGGTTTGCTGGACTTTAGCGCGTGACTAAAACGATTTCTGAGCCGGATCTACAGACTATCTCAATGACGTTCACAGCAGGTTTGAGCAGTCACTTAAAGCCTTTGTAAAAGGTTCAAGCCGTGGGTATCGGTGCCACAGGTGTTAAGTAGATTGAAGGTATCACTGAGTCGGTGGACTTGTCTGGTTTGCTCAGGGCTGGGCTGCCAGGGTTGAGAGTTGTTGTAGGCATAGTACGTTTCAACGCCATCAATGCCAAAACGAGCCACTTCGGGGATTAACACTTCGGGCGATCGCTTGTAACGTGCTGGATGTGCCAACACTGCCAAACCACCAGCAGCATGAATAGCGCTGATCACTCGTTCAGCCTTTGCGTCGTCTCCCATCGGTGCATGGCGCTGTAAATAAGGCTGCATAGAAGGGCTTTCTGGGTTAAACGCATAACCGAGGATATGTACTTCTATGTCTAGCAGTTGGGATGTGATTTCTACACCAACCCAAAGTTGAGGCAAGGCACGATCGCCCGCTGGCTCTAACGGCTGTTCATCGAGCCAACGCTGTACAAGGCGATAACCGTTAACCGAATGGTGGTCAGTGATGGCAAACCCTTGCAGCCCGATCGCGATCGCCTGCTGCACCAATAGCTCTGGCTGCAACTGTCCGTCAGAGTTTACCGTGTGCATATGAAAATTAAACGTTCTGGGGCAACTGCCAGCGTGAATCTGCTCAAACACGTGCCGCAGCGCTACAGCGTTCTGTGCAGCAGGGATGGACGAATGTGACGCTGGAGCCAGTTTGACAGACATAGGTGCCTCAAAAAGAGATGGGCTTGTTTTGCTTACATACATATCTTAACTGCTGTCGATCGAGAGTTTGAGCGATCGGGTTGACCACAGACAGCCGCACAAAAATTAGCAGCAAAGAGAATTGCTGAATGGTTGCCTCGCCTGACAACTACTTAGCAGTCCTAGCTTTAGAAAGCGATGGGTACAGCCCAGTTTTGCAAATTTGCCCTCAGCCCCTAGCCCTTTCTCGCAAAACGAGAGAAGGAGAGCCGATTCAAAGCCCCTCTTCCGTTTCGTAGAGGGCTGAAAGCCTTGCGGCATCAAAGAAAAGGGTGAGGGCTACAAAGGTAGAATGTACTCAAAGCGATCGACTAAGCAGACGGTTCTCTTGTCGCAGGTTTCGCTGACGGCACACTCTTACGGTTCAATCCACCCAAAAACATCGGGACGAATTTTTCTATAAACGCTTGGGGATCGCGCTTCCATGCCCGTTGAGCGATGTCAATGCGGGTTAGCTGCAAGTCGGGTGCCAGCAAAGTTTGGGGCAACCGTTCCATCAAGTATTGGGGACGCTCCCAAACTGACATTGTGTTGGCAATGTCTAGCAGATTGGACACGCGACGTAGTTCCGCTCCCAACGTGATATCCATACCGGATTCAAAGGCAGCTTGCTCGATCGCCGAGTACCGTTGCTTTGCCGTTTCTACCTTCTGACGATTTTCTGGGCTTTGATCCGCTAGTTTCGCTAGCCAGCGGTTGCCCCAGCGCACGTGTCCTGCTTCTTCAGGAAAGATCCGCTCGATCGTCTCACGAATTTTGATGTTTTCTTCGGTTTGCGGTGCCTGCTTCAGCGCATAGATGTGCGCCGAGAAATACTCACAGCCGCGCTTTTCGGTGACGTTAATGGCTGCCAGGGTTGAAATCAGAAACCCATCCAGGTCATTGTCTGCGTCATGGAGTTCTGCATCCAGCAGGCGCTCAAATTCCTGAATGTAGGAGGAACCCGGCGGGGTGCCGACGCTGGAACCAAGGTCTACCAGTAAATCGGTGAGCCACATGGCATGACGGGCTTCATCAGAAATATGCCGCGACAAGTCTTTAATCAATTCAGGAGATTTGCCATCAAGCTGCTCAATCAAATTGGTGAGATCTTTGCAGCTTCGTTGTTCGCTGTAGCGGTAGCGGTTGAGCGTGATGAGGTGAATTTCACGATCGCGCACAACCTGACCCAGAATCTCACGTGCGCCTAGAGCTTTACTAAGTTTGCGGGGGTAAGCAACAGTCATTGTTTTCTCTTGTTGGGTGTTCTTATCTGTTGAGTCGTTATTGACGATCGTAGTAATCGTGCCAAGCAGCTTCAATAAGCTGATGCTAAATCTGAAGCAACAGTTCAATGGGCAAAGGGTTTTGCTTCGCGCTGTAACAGTGCAACGAAGAGATTGTTCAACTGAGTGCTAACCGCTTTATGTGCCAGACCAAAATAGCTTTTACCTTCCTGGAAAGCCTGGTACGCCAGCTTTGTTAAAGTGTCAGGCATTGGATGTAAGAAAATACGATCGACTGTAAACGATTGTAACGAATCCCTTCCGTAAATGCCGCAGAGGGTGAACAAATCTGCCTTTTGGTAGGAAGACGATCGCTGGATTTACATCCACCTAACGCATACAGACAACCCGTACGAGACCTGGATAAGAAAGAGCGGCGATCGCGCCCTGAACCTCAAACGTTACCCGCAGGTAAAAGAGGTAGAGGAGCGATCGCCGCTAGATGGTAGATGTGTCGTTACTGGTTGTTACCAACAGTTGTACTGTCTAGCAGTCGTAGTACAGCGCAAACTCGTAGGGATGCGGACGGATGCTTACTGGAATCACTTCGCGATCGAGCTTGTAGCTAATCCAGTTTTCGATGAAGTCTTCCGTGAAAACACCACCAACCGTCAAGAACTCATGATCTGTTTCCAGGTTCTTCAGCGCATCCATCAGTGAACCGGGTGTTGAAGGCACCTTCGCCAACTCTTCAGGGGTGAGTTCGTAGATGTCCACATCCAGCGAATCGCCGGGGTCAATCTCGTTCTTGATGCCGTCAATACCCGCGCAGAGCATCGCCGCAAACGCCAGATAGGGGTTGCACGAGGCATCGGGGCAACGGAACTCCAACCGTTTTGCTTTGGGGCTGTCACCCGACAGTGGAATCCGAATGGAGGCAGAGCGATTGCCCTGAGAATATGCCAGGTTTACAGGTGCTTCAAAACCGGGCACCAGGCGCTTGTAGGAGTTGGTCGTTGGGTTGGTAAACGCCAGCAGCGAGGGCGCGTGCTTCAGCAGACCGCCGATGTAGTGCATGGCTGTCTTGCTCAGTTGAGCATACTCTTCGCCAAAGAAGGTGGGTTGCCCATTTTTCCAGATCGACTGGTGGCAGTGCATCCCGGTGCCGTTATCGCCAAAAATCGGCTTGGGCATGAAGGTCGCAGACTTGCCATGCTTCTTGGCAACGTTTTTGATGCAGTACTTATAAGTCAACAAGTAGTCAGCAGCTTTCACCAAAGACGCAAACCGGAAGCCCAATTCGCACTGTCCGCCTGTCGCAACTTCGTGGTGGTGCTTCTCGATCGGCACACCGCAATGCTTCATTGCCAGCAGCATTTCAGTACGGATGTCTTGCAGCGTATCAGTCGGCGCAACGGGGAAGTAGCCTTCTTTATTCCGAGGCTTGTACCCTAGATTGCCGCCCTTGCCAGTGGTTGGATTATATTCTTCACGACCCGAGTTCCACACGCCTTCGTCGCTATCAACGTAGTAGTAGCCAGCGTTCTGCGTCTGGTCATACCGCACGTCATCAAATAGGAAAAACTCGGCTTCGGGTCCAAAAAAGGCAGTGTCACCGATACCTGTTGTTTGCAGATAGTCGATCGCTTTTTGGGCGATCGATCGAGGATCACGGCTATAGGGCTGTCCTGTGCGTGGCTCGATAATGCTACAGATCATGCTCAGAGTTGGTTCTGCCATGAAGGGGTCGATCCAGGCAGTATCTGGATCAGGCACCATTGCCATGTCTGAGTCATTAATGGCTTTCCAACCCCGGATGCTAGAGCCATCAAAGGCAACACCCTCGCTAAAGCTGCTTTCATCGATCATGTCGTGGAACAGGGTCAAATGTTGCCACGTTCCTGGCGTGTCAATGAATTTCAGATCGATCATCTGAATCTTGTCACGTTTAATCCATTCCAGGATTTCCTGCGGGGATGCCATGTATTACTCCTTATTGCGGTACTGTCTCTAAAGTGGGAGGAACGAAGAACGGTAGAAATCATTTGAGAGCAGCAGTGAAAGCGTTGCATCCTAAGGTTTGGCGCTGAAACGTCTGATCGGTCGACCGACCGATCTACAGCTTCAAACGCTCAGACACAGAACAATGAGCTTGAACCGAGACAGAAGCCTACAGTCTTAATCAGCTTTCAACCAAAGCCACAAACTTCTCCTGCGTTTCTAAAGCCAATGAAAGGATTGTCAGGAAGAGGCTGCCTTAGCAAACCCTCTCCGGGCTTAGAGCTTACTTGTATCTGAATCATCCTAGAGATTGGCTTGAGTCACTTTTGTATCAACTGCTACAAAGTGTTGCCTTACCAGTCGAGACTTAAGTGCAGGTTAAGGGTGTAGCGTGCAGACGAACGTGCAGAGTGACTGCTCTAACGTAATTTTAAGAACCTGTAACACTTGATGTTTACAATTGCAACATGGCACGATTCTGTTTCATGCAATGGTAAACTTGACCGTACGCTCAGACTCAAAGAACCGTCAGTTCTACGATTTGAGCCGTATGTGACTAGAGATCATACGCCTAAAAATGAGCGTGAATGGATCAATCACTGTTGTTGTCCACGGGGCATAGCTTACTTTGAATCTGTTGATCGCGATGAGCCTTTGGGCTTGCCATTGAGCAAGATTTTTGTCGTCGAACGAGTCAACCATAACTAAGAACATATTAAGGATCGTTGGGAGAAGAGTTTCATGCGTGATGCAGTGACGAGTTTGATTAGAAATTACGATATTACAGGTCGTTACCTCGATCGCAATGCTATTGATAGCCTCAAAGCGTATTTTGATACGGGTATTGCCAGAGTGCAGGCATCGGCAGTCATCAATGCGAATGCAGCGGCGATCGTCAAACAGGCAGGTTTGCAATTGTTTGACGAACTGCCAGAGTTGATTCGTCCCGGTGGCAATGCTTACACCACTCGTCGCTATGCCGCTTGCCTGCGCGATTTAGACTACTACCTGCGCTACGCGACCTACGCCCTTGTTGCAGGCGATACGGATGTGTTGGATGAGCGGGTGCTAGAAGGGCTACGCGAAACCTACAATTCGCTGGGTGTACCATCTGGACCCACCGTACGCGGCATCCAAATCTTGAAGGCGATCGCGCAAGAAACCGTCGCTGAAGCTGGCATCACCAACGCGGCGTTTATCGATCAACCGTTTGATTACATGGCGCGTGAATTGAGCGAGAAGAATATTTAGTTTGCCGAGAGTTCACATCCTAAACTCAGTTGTAAAGAGGTGAGGCGCGATCGTGTCTCACCTCTTTCTTTGTTTCGTTCTGTAGCAAATAACTCTTCAGCCAAAACACTGTTGATTAAATAACAGTATCAAGAAAAGTTAGCTGAGTTGGTGGTTTCACTCGACGTAAATGACTACAGCGACCAGTATTTTGATACTCTTGAATATCAACTAAAATCTTAGATGCTAATGCTCTACTAAAATTAACAGGAACAGCGTTTCCCACCATCTTATAGCCAGTGGAAATATTATCGTACTTAAGAATAAAGTCATCTGGAAACGTTTGTATCCTTGCACATTCTCGAACTGAAAGCCTGCGGTATGGCTTAGGAGAGCTTGGATCAAAAATTCGCTTATCTTGTTCAACAAAAATCATTTTATTGGCTTGAGGGTGAATCGGTGCATGCCGTCCGCCTGCCTGAATAGTAAACGAGGGTTCATCCCAACTTCTAACGCGATTTCTAGACATATAAATGCTAGAAAAACCCATATCTAAATACTCATGGTTAGCAACTAAAGCCGAATAATTTATTGCCTGCCGACTGGCAACAGGTTCTATAAGGCTTAAGTCATAAACAGTATCCCTCAAAGTTGGAATTTTGTGATTTTCTTGTGGGAAGCTAAAGGTGCCACCCATATCTTCTCTATAACCCACGATAATAACTCTTTGTCTATCCTGAGGTACATTAAAATACTTAGCATTCAGTAGTTTATAAGCTACTTCATAACCTGCATCTTTAAACATATATAGAATATTAGAAAAAGCATAAGTATGCCTCTCTGAAAGAATACCGCTTACATTTTCAGCTACAAAAAATAGAGGTTTTTTTGCTTGTACAATTCTGATGTATTCATAGAAAAGTTGCCCTCTAGAATCATTAATGCCTCGCCCAGCGCCTGCCTCGCTCCAGCTTTGGCAGGGCGGTCCGCCGATAATGCCAATGCAATTAGGTATTTCTGATGATGGAATGTCTTGTATCGCTCTTCTATCTAGTGTCGTTTCGGTATGATTAAGCTCATAAGTTTCCCAAATTGATTTATCGTTTTCATTTGCCCAATCGACCTGAAAACCTGCTAGAGAAAAGCCTAAATCTAGACCACCACAACCAGAAAATAAAGATACAACATTCATAACGTGAGAAAACTAACCTATCTTCTATAGCTAATCATTTTTGCGGGAAGAATTTCAACCGGATTATTAGGCGATTTAATTGTGATGCTCTGAATATTAAAGCCTGGTAAAGTTATATTCTCGATCGCTTTCCTACTTTCTTCTGCAAAGGAAGCATATTTGCTCTCTTTCATTAAAGCAATAATTTGAAAATTTGCATTAGGAGTGTACCCAGAGTCTACATAACTAAAAGCTCTAGCAGGATTTTCAATGCCCCACATCCCTCTGATTCTTAAATAGGTTATGCCTAAAGGATCTACCTTATTCACTCTACCTAGCTCTTTCGTTACGGTGAACTCGACTCCTTGAATTTCAGCAATTCCATTGATTAAGCCATTTCTAGTCTTCTCATAAATTTCTTTGTCTGCGGCATAGCAGTCACCGTAAATTAGCCACAGAAGCTTTAACTTTTTTTGATTGATGATGCCGATCGCATAAATAATATCTTTTTCCGTCCAAGCCTCACAATTTCGGCAGGCGCTAATGAGCATTGGATTATCAGAAAATAGCTTTGCTTTTGGGTAAGAGCTATTGAGCGCAATTTGAGAGCCGTACGATTCAATTTTCTTTACTTCTACTGCGTCGCCGCTTTTGATCATTAGATCGGGCGGGTTATTTTGGTTGCCAGCGTATGAAAAGACTTCGGAATACTTCAAAAGTCTCTCATTTTCATCACCTGCGTTCACGGTGCCTGCAAAAGCATCTTTAATGAAAACTTCAAGGGCATCACCTACACCATTAATTCTATTTTTCCCTTTATAGTGGCTAACTAAATCTGAAATTGGATTGTGAACAATATTTTGTATAGCTTCTAGGAGATTGCTCATAGTAGATGTTGCCGTTTCTTTGTAGGGTAGAGTATAGCAAAAGGATTAAGTAGGAGCCGTTTTCCTGGAGTTCCGTTATTATCCCGCTTCGATTGAGCAAGAGTGGCAGCCAACCCGGGAAGAGCAGGGTGTAAATCTGAAACCAGATGAAGTGAAACGCGCTGTTGATGTTTCCTTATTCGTCGGATAGCCTGCACATGAAGCACGTACGCAATAACGGATGTTACTGGCACGGGTGCAGCGGAAGTTTGAGGCTGACCAGAACCGCTAAAATAGGGTGAGAGTCCCAAGCCGTAAAGTTTCTATGACCGTGCGATCGTCCGTTGACTTTTTGGATGCCTTTGATGTGGTGGTGGTCGGAGCCGGACACGCTGGCTGTGAGGCAGCATTGGCAACGGCGCGGCTGGGCTGCCGCACACTCTTGCTCACCTTAACGTTAGACAAAATCGCGTGGCAGCCGTGCAATCCTGCGGTGGGTGGTCCGGCGAAGTCTCAACTGGTGCATGAAGTGGATGCGCTGGGCGGCGAAATCGGCAAAATGGCAGACCGCACCTACCTGCAAAAGCGTGTGCTGAATGCGTCACGCGGTCCGGCGGTATGGGCGCTACGGGCGCAGACGGACAAGCGCGAATATGCGGCTGTCATGAAAACGATCGTGGAAAACCAGTTAAACCTGACGATCCGCGAAGGCATGGCAACGGATCTGGTTCTGGGCGAAAACAATGAAATCATTGGTGTGCAAACCTACTTTGGCGTAGCGTTTCAGTGCAAAGCCGTCGTGTTGACCACAGGCACCTTTTTAGGCGGAAAAATTTGGGTCGGCAATACGTCGATGGCAGCCGGACGCGCGGGAGAATTTGCGGCTGTTGGGATGACTGAAACGCTCAATCGGCTGGGCTTTGAAACGGGACGGCTGAAAACGGGGACACCTGCCAGGGTCGATCGGCGCTCCGTCGATTTCACAAACCTGGAACCTCAACCCGGTGATGCAGACGTGCGCTGGTGTAGCTTCGACCCTAAAGCATGGGTGGTACGGGAGCAAGTGCCCTGTTACCTGACACGTACGACTGCCGAAACTCATCGCATCATTCGCGAAAACCTCCATCTATCACCTGTTTATGGTGGTTGGGTAGATGCCAAAGGTCCACGCTATTGCCCCAGCATTGAAGACAAAATCGTCCGCTTTGCTGATAAGGAAAGCCATCAGATTTTCATTGAGCCAGAAGGACGCGATACACCAGAGCTTTATATTCAGGGCTTTTCAACGGGCTTGCCAGAAGCGATTCAGTTGCAAATGCTGCGATCGCTCCCCGGATTGGAACACTGCGCCATGCTGCGTCCTGCCTATGCCGTTGAATATGACTATCTGCCTGCAACGCAGTGCTACCCCACCCTGATGACCAAAGCGGTTGAAGGGTTATTCTGCGCTGGGCAAATCAATGGCACGACGGGCTATGAAGAAGCGGCGGCACAGGGACTTGTAGCAGGCATTAATGCGGCTCGGTTGGTGCAAAAGCAGGAGATGATTATTTTCCCGCGTGAGCAAAGCTATATTGGCACCTTGATTGACGACCTTTGCACAAAAGACTTGCGCGAACCCTACCGAGTGCTGACTTCACGATCGGAGTATCGCCTCCTGCTGCGATCGGACAATGCGGATCAACGCCTCACGCCACTGGGTCGAGAAATTGGGCTGATTGACGATCGTCGTTGGCATTTATTCACCCATAAACAAGAACGGATCGTTGCTGAAAAAGAGCGGCTGCATGAAACTCGTGTGAAAGAACATGATGAACTGGGTCAAAGAATTGCAGCGCACACGCAGCAGGCAATTAAAGGTTCGCTGACTTTAGCCGATTTGCTGCGGAAGCCAGGGTTTCACTACGCCAATTTAGAACAGTTTGGGTTGGGCAATGCAGAGTGCGATCGCGCCGAAAAAGAAGGGGCTGAAATTGACATTAAATATGCCGGGTATATTCAACGGCAACAGCACCAAATTGACGCGATCGTCCGTCAAGAACATCGCAAACTACCACCCGATTTAGACTACAGTGCGATCGCCACACTCTCTAAAGAATCCCGCGAAAAGCTGGCGAAAGTGCAGCCTCTCACAATTGGACAGGCAACTCGCATTGGGGGTGTCAATCCTGCTGATGTGAATGCGTTACTTGTATACCTCGAAATCCAGGCACGTCAGCAAGCGGAAGCGGGAGTTTTATGACGGCGTTTACTGTCATGATGTAGGTCGTTTCATCAAGAATGTGCTGTAGATATTCATGAGCCGACGGAGACATACTCGACCTCATCTAAAATATGTGAACCAATATAAGGACTCAATGACTCGACAGTAATGAACGTCAGTTCGGGCTAAGAACGCTGATACGGTGCTGATCGGCTGAAACGTCGCAAACACGTTGGCGAAGACTTGACATCGACAACGGTGGCATAAGGGTTTCAGCTTATCCCGAACTCAGGTTAATGAGGTCAACTGCTCTGCCAAAAAGATCTTCTAGAAAAAAGGATAGGGGTATAAAGTTATCAAATGTTTTCTGAGCTGGCTCAAAAGTAACCAAGATATCAACATCACTTTGAGGATGAATTGCGGTGTCACGGGCAAACGAGCCGAAGAAACATCGGTTGTCCTTACGATCCGAGTGAATGAGGGGCAGGGTTTTTCAGTCCGTCTGGCACCTCTTTGCCCTTGTATCGACTCAAACGCTTGTTGAAGTAACGCCATACTACCTGACCCAAAATGTAGGGTTGAAACAACGCGATCGAGGGTTTAAGCAAGTGCAGCACTTCCATAAACGTACGGTAGACCCTGGCTCGATCAACGATTAGTTCCAGCACTTGATCCCAATACCAATTCAGAAACTCAGTCACTGCATTAATCGGCTTGCCCTGCGTGTTGCGGTAACGGTAGTCTGCACCCGTTGCCACTAACCAAGCCTCCTGATGTGCCTTGGCTAATTGTTGTTGCAGGCGGCGGGTGTGGTGCTCAAGTTGGTTAATTCCGTGGTGCTGAAAGAATTGATCTAACAGCACGGCTTCAAGTGCAGCCACGGTCATGGCTTGTCCATAGGTGGGATTCAGCGAGCAACCTGCATGTCCCACCACAATAAAATGAGCGGGTGCGTGGGAGCGCCGTGCATAATCGCGCAAGCGATTTTCGTTGCCGTAATGGGCATAGATGGGCGTAAGGGGTGTGCCTTGTTCAATTACCTCTGCCAAAATTGGGGTGGGTAGACTGCGCGCAAAGGCTAAAAAGCCAGCTTCATCAGTGGGAGGATAATCGCGATCGCCGCCGACCAAACTGACAATCCAACGCCTGCTATGGGGATTGGAGCGATCGCCCTCAATGGGAAAAATGACTCCACCGCGTTGCCGCTGAGGCGGGGCAGATGGCACAAACAGCATTTTCCAATCTACAACTAGATCGGCTGGAGGCTGATAGATGCGGGCAACATAGCCCACAAACGCATCAACTTCTGTTTCGGGTGGTGGCTCATAGCCCAAGGCACTCAACCATTGCGGCGCGTGGGAGGCTTTGCCACTCGCATCTACAATCAGATCGGCATAGAGTGACTCAGTGGCTTGAGAGGTCGCACCTGCATGCTGATGCAGCGATACCCCCACAATTTTTGTGTGCTCTGTATCTGTTAACAAGCCGGTAACGCTAGTTCCTTGCAAAAATTGCACCCTGGGAAAGGCTGCTAGGCGACGGCGAATCCCCCAGTCCAATAAGTCTCGGCTACAGGTAAAGAGCCGCAAGTCTGAGGCACACCGAGTCGTCCACCCAGCGGCGGTCAAAAACGCCATGTCTTGCAGACTGTCTACCACGATCGCGCCCTCCGCCACTAGGTCTGCTTGAAGCCCTGGGAAGAACTGTTCTAAAATTTGTTGCCCCCGGAGCATGAGGCTGTGTGGAAAGCGAGAGTGAGGCAATCCCTTACGAGGCGAGGGCTGATCCGGATAAAGATCACGTTCTACAAGGGTGACGCGATCGAAATGGTTTGCCAGGGATCGACTGACTAACAGTCCTGCAAAACTACCGCCAATGACTAACGCATGAGTCTTGTGTCGCATTGGAGCCTCCCCTGAAATATTCAAGCAACCTGGCTCAGCTTGCCCTATGACAGCTAATTTTAACGCTCCTTCCAGTCAGGCAACAGTATCCATTGGGGCACCCTTGATCGCTTGAAGCACAGCACTTTGCTTCCATCCCGCTTTACTCACAGGTTGTAG
>JBGTJW010000685.1:0-16623 GCA_041744955.1 Stenomitos sp.
ACCCTTAAAACTCAAAACTTCTCATGCTAAGTCGTGTTGCTGATTCAATTTACTGGCTCAATCGTTACGTAGAACGGGCAGAGAATGTTGCCCGTTTTGTCGAAGTGAACTTGAACTTACTGCTGGACTCGCCTGCGGGTACACAGCAGCAGTGGGAACCAATTATTGTGACAACGGGTGATTTACCGCTGTTTAAAGAGCGCTATGGCGAAGCAACGGCAGAAAATGTGATTCAATTTCTCACGTTTGATCCGGCTTATCCCAATTCAATTGTTTCGTGTTTACGCATTGCCAGAGAGAATGCCCGATCGGTGCGAGAAATTATTTCCTCGGAAATGTGGCATCAGGTAAATGCGTTTTATCTGATGGTGACGGAAGTAGCGAAGACACGATCGCTTCACGATCTCTCTGCCGTCCTCCGCTTTTTTGAAGAAGTGAAGCTGTCAAGCCACCAGTTTATCGGCGTGATGAATGCGACGATGACCCATAACGAAGGCTGGCACTTTGGACAAATTGGCAGATTTCTAGAACGGGCAGACAAAACGGCGCGGATTCTAGACGTGAAATACTTTATTCTGCTGCCGTCTATTAAAGATGTGGGTAGTACGCTGGACGAACTGCAATGGATGGCGTTGCTCAAATCTGCTAGCGCTTACGAAATGTACCGCAAGCAAGGGCTACATCGTCTTTCGCCCCCTTCCATTGCCGATTTTTTGGTGCTGGAACGAGACTTTCCACGATCGGTACGGTTCTGCATCCTCCAGGCTGAGCGATCGCTCCACCAAATTACGGGCACACCCATTGGCACCTGGCGTACCCCCGTTGAGCGCACCTTGGGACGGCTCCGCTCTGACCTCGACTACCTGACGATCGAAGACATCATCGACACGGGCTTGCATGAAACGCTGGACGACTTGCAGCGACGCATGAATGATGTCAGCAATAAGGTCTTTGAAACGTTTATAGTGCCTCAGCCGATCGGGTGAAGGTAAAAGTAAAAAGGCAAAAGGTAAAAGTGAATGCCCTTCAGCCTTTTGCTTTCTCTGCCTCTTGCTCTCTGCCTTTTACCTTTTGCCCTTTACCTTCTACCTTCATTTCCCGTGCTTTACCAAATCAGCCACACTACCAACTACGCCTACAGTCAGCCCGTGCGCTTACAGCCTCATGTGGTGCGGTTGCGTCCTCGGAGCGACAGTTGGCAGACATTGCGATCGTTTTCGTTTATGGTGACACCGCTACCGTTACGAGAATCGACGTTCACCGATTTGGATGGCAATACGCTACTCAAACTTTGGTTTCAGCCCGAAGAAACTGAAACGCTGGCAGTACAGGTTTTGTCGCAGGTGGAGACGCATCGCACGAATCCCTTTGATTATTGGTCGGAACCGTGGGCAGTGCGATCGCCGATCGACTATCCAGCCTCGCTACTCTTACAGCTACAGCCCTATTTGAGCGGACAACAGATGCCATATGCTACTAGCGTTGACCCGATCGCGCTACAACTGGCGCAGGACATTGTTCAAGCAGTGGATGGTAACGTGATTCGCTTTTTGAGTGAACTGAATCAGCGTATCTATAGCGGCTGCAAATATATGATCCGTGACATGGGCGATCCTCTGCCCCCAGGTGTTACCTGGTCTACGCGATCGGGTTCCTGTCGCGATTTCGCGGTGCTATTTGTCGAAGCGTGTCGGGCGATTGGGCTGGCGGCTCGCTTTGTCAGTGGCTATCAGGAGGGGGATACAACTAGCACCGATCGCCACCTTCATGCCTGGGCTGAGGTTTATTTGCCGGGTGGTGGCTGGCGTGGCTATGACCCAACTCAAGGGCTGGCGGTTGCCGATCGACATATTGCGCTCGTTGCCAGTGCCCTTTCTCGCTACGCGGCTCCCATTTCTGGCTCGTTTCAACAGGCGAATGGCGCTCAGTCTACTATGACGTATCAGTTGACGATTCAAGGGATGTAGGGGTGAGGGCAGAAGGCAAAAGGCAAAAGGCAAAAGGCAAAAGGCAAAAGGCAAAAGGCAAAAGGCAAAAGGCAAAAAGCAAAGGACTGATAGCTGACCGCTGATAGCTGATAGCTGACCGCTGATAGCTGACTGCTCGCGAAACTTGACTTGTCTCTGTCACGTCTCAACTGATATAACCTGGGGTAGAGATGGGTTAGATCAAGCTGCCCTGATTTCGTGAGGTTCACATGATTGAAGTTGAGCACTTAAGCAAGGTCTACGGCTCAACCCCTGCCATTGAGGATGTCACGTTCGCGGTGGAACCGGGGGAGATTTTGGGCTTTTTGGGACCCAATGGAGCCGGAAAGACGACGACAATGCGGATTCTAGCGGGCTATCTGCCTGCATCAGCGGGAACCGCTAAGGTGGCAGGGTTTGAGGTGCATGACCAGTCGATGGCAGTACGGCAGCACATTGGTTACTTGCCGGAAACGCCGCCCCTGTATACCGATATGACGGTCGAAGGGTTTTTGCATTTTGTGGCGCGGATTAAAGGGGTTAGTGCAGGCGATCGCCCCAACCGAGTGCGAACTGCGATCGATCGCTGCAACCTGACCGAAAAGAGCCACACGCTGATCCGTAAGCTCTCGAAGGGCTATCGGCAACGGGTGGGCATCGCGCAGGCGATCGTCCATGATCCACCTGCCATCATTTTGGATGAACCGACCGTGGGGTTAGATCCGCGCCAGATTGCCGAAGTTCGTAGCCTGATTAGGAGTCTGGCAGGCGACCATACGGTGATTCTTTCGACACACATCTTGCCAGAAGTGAGCATGACCTGCGATCGCATTGCGATTATCAACAAAGGTCGGGTGGTAGCGACCAATACGCCCGAAAACCTGATGGCACAGCTAACAGGCGGTTCAGGTTACGACCTGGAAGTGGAGGGTGACGCAGCCGATATTCAGTCGCGCTTAATCGTTTTTCTTCAAGGTTTACCGAATGTGAAGCTAGTCGAAAAAGTAGCGGCTGATCTGCCGGAACGTCACAAGCTGCGGGTCATTGCTGAACCAGGGACAGAACTGGTCGGGCGAGACATTGCTGCCACCGTGGTAGGTGCGGGTGTGGGGTTGTACGAGATGCGTCGATCGCAAGCCACGCTCGAAGATGTTTTCCTGGAACTGACGACCGAAGAAAAACCTCTGGAAGCGGCAACCGATTTCGATGAGGGTGAACTATCAGCAGGAGAAGCGGCTTAGATGCGTGTGATTATGAGCAACATTCTGGCAATTTACCGACGCGAGCTACAGAGCTACTTTGCCTCGCCCCTGGCTTACGCGATCGCGGGTGTCTTTTGGCTGCTGTCCGGCGTTTTCTTCGTCACCATTTTGGGCGGCATTACGCAGCAGGTTGCCTATGCTGATAGTGCGGGTTACTCATCGCCGATCGACGTACCCTATCAGTTTTTGCAGTTCTTTTTAGGCACCCTGGGTTCCGTTGCCCTCTTCATTCTGCCAATTCTATCAATGGGTCTGTACGCCGAAGAACGCAAGCGCGGCACCCTGGAACTGCTGGCAACGTCACCCATTACCAACTGGGCGGTGGCACTGGGCAAGCTCCTGGGCGTGGTGACGTTTTTTGCAACAATGGTGCTGCCTTTGCTCATTTATGAGGCGATCATCTTCAGCTCTACGACTCCACCCTTCAACTTTACGGTCGTGTTGGTGGCGCACCTGGGCTTGCTTTTGCTGGCTGCGGCTGTGCTTTCGTTGGGAATGTTCGTCTCCTCGCTGACCGACAGCACCATTCTCGCGGCGATCGGCACCTTTGGCTTGGTACTCTTCCTCTGGATCGTCGAAGTATTGGGTCAAAAGCTCGGCGGACCCGTTGGTGCCGCGTTAAGTCATCTCTCGTTGCTAAAACACTACAACAACCTGACGCAAGGCATTCTAGACAGCAGCAGCCTGGTTTTGTTTGCCAGCTACATTGTGTTGGGGCTGTTTTTAACCGCGCAGTCGATCGATGCGTTCAGGTTCCAGCGGTCTTGAGGGAGTTGGGAAAGTTTTGAGTTTTGAGTTTCGAGTTTTAAGTTGAAGGCTAAAGGATCAGTGTATTGTGATGCCTGCCTTTTATCTTTTCCTGACTTCTGACTCCTGACTTCCTAATTCAAAACTCAAAACTCTTAACTTCTAACTCCTGCCGACTCCCCACTCCCCACTCCCTTTTTCCCCTTCCTATGAAAACGCTTTCTACCAACCTTAAATACCTCAAATACCTCTTCTGGCTGGGTCCCATGCTGGTGATTGCAGGCGCGATCGCGGGTATTGTGTCTGGTTCCTTCAGCCCGATTCCCCTGGGTTTGGTGATCGCAGGCATTGTGATCGTTGGGCTAGGGCTGGTGTTTCAGTCCACCTATAGGGATAAGTCAAAGCCAGGTTTTTGGAGCCAACGATCGACGCTGGTTGGTGCGAACGCGCTGGTTACGACGCTGTCTGTCATTGCGATTTTGGGGCTGATCAATTACCTGGCGGCAAATAATGTCGGGCGGCTGGATGTGACGGAGAATCAGCTTTTTTCGCTGGCACCCGAAACGCAGCAGTTGGTACGAAACCTGAAGCAGCCCGTTAAAGTTTGGGTGTTTGTGCCGCAGCCCAGTGCGCGCGATCGTGAGCTGCTGGAAAGCTACCATCGTCAGAGCGATCGTCTGAGCTATGAATTTGTCGATCCAAACTTGCAGCCATCGCTGGTGCAGCGGCTAGAAGTGAAGACTGGCGGCGATGTCGTTGCCGAGCTTCAGCCGGATGGACGCAAGCAGTATGTGCAGACGATCGCGCCAACAACCGGCGATAGTTTGGTCGGTGAAGGTGGCTTCCTGTCAGAAGTGAAGCTAACGAGCGCCTTAGAGCTACTGGTCAGCAATCGTCAGTCGTTTGCCTACGTGATTCAGGGGCATGGTGAACACCCGATCGATCAGGCTCAAGGCGCGATCTCGCAAGCTGTGAAAACGCTGCAAGACAAGAATGTGACGGTCAGACCGCTGAATCTGCTTGAAACCGCAACGATTCCCACTGATGCGAATGTCCTGGTGCTGGCGGGACCACAAAAACCGCTGCTGGCACCAGAGGTCAAGGCGTTGGAGGCGTATCTCAACGATGGTGGCAACCTGTTTGTCATGGTTGACCCCAACACCAACCCGGGTTTAGACAGTCTGCTGAATGGGTGGGGCGTGACAGTAGACAAGCGGATTGCCATTGATGCCTCTGGCAGGCTCGCTCAACTGGGTCCCGCGTTCTCGTCAGTCAGTCAGTACGGCGATCACCCGATTACGAAGGATTTTGGCAACACGCTGTCGGTTTACCCACTCGCACAACCGATCGACGTGAAGCCCCAACCCAATGTGAAAGCCACGCCACTGCTTTTTACCAGCGATCGTAGTTGGGCAGAAAGCAACGTGAAGGAACAACCGCTGAAGTTTGACCCCGCGACCGATCGACAGGGACCGCTAGTGTTAGGGTTTGCCCTCACTCGTACGATTACCGCACCTGTACCCAGTCCTTCTCCCAGCCCTTCACCGTCAGCATCCGCCAGCCCAGTGACACCATCCCTTAGCCCGTCTCCCTCTCCTAAACCCTCTGCCTCCGCGAGTCCGTCGCCCAGCCCTTCTCCAGCAGCAACTGCCCCGGCTGACCAGAAGCCCAAAGAAGCGCGTCTGGTTGTGATGGGCAATTCTCGTTTTGCCGAAGATGGCGCGGTCAACCAGGGCATTAACGGCGATGTTTTTATCAACTCTGTGCGTTGGCTGAGTCGGGCTGATGATCAATCCCTCTCCATTCGTCCCAAAGAAGCGAAAAATCGTCGCCTGGGTTTGTCTGCCCAGCAAGCAGGTCTGGCAACCTGGACGGCGATCGCCATTCTCCCCTTGATCGGCTTTGCGGCTGCGTTTGGAGTGTGGTGGCGGAGAAGGTGAGGAGAGAGGAGAGAGGGGAGAGGAGAGAGGGGAGGTAGGGGAAGCAGAGGAGAGAATTCACTTAAAACTTAAAACTCAAAACTCAAAACTTTCCTAGTTATGAAAGTTCAAAAAACGCCTTTAATCCTGTTGGCGATCGCCCTCTCGTTGGGTGCGTTTGTCTATTTTTATGAGGTGCAGGGCAAGCCGCAACGGGAAGCAGCGCAGGCACGGACGGAACAGTTGTTTACGTTTAAGGAAGAGGATGTGCGATCGCTGACGCTGACGACACCAACCCAAACGTTAGCGTTTGCCAAAACTCCAGCAGCACAGCTCTCCTCTGCGCCCAAAGCGGATGCTTCACCTAAGGCGGATGCTGCGCCAAAGACGGATCAAAAGGCGACGGCTCCAACGGGTGAAACTCTGGTATGGGCGATGACTCAGCCCGATCGGGCAGCCGCGAATGATGCGTCCATTGCGTATTTGCTCAACCTGCTGACGACAGACAAGCGGCAACAAACGCTGACGGTGCCTGCGGCAAAGCTGGCGGAGTTTGGCTTGGACAAGCCGATCGCGATCGCTGAGGTCAAACTTGCTAACCAGACGAGCCACCGCTTGCTTTTAGGCAAACCCAACTTTAACCGCAGCGGTCTGTATGCTCAGGTCGATCCGCCTGCCAAAGCCGATGGCGATCGCTCGGTTGTGCTGGTTTCCACTGATTTTGAGAACGCTGTGCAGCGATCGCTTGCGGAATGGAAGGCAACACCAACGGAGCAGCCAGCCAAACCGAAGACTCCAACGCCTGAGCCTCAAAAGCCTTAAAACTATTGCGATCGCTTGCGGAAGAGCCAGCCAAAGTTGCGGCTACCTCGCGCTTGATGCTGACGGCGTTCTGCTGGCATACCGTACTTGCGAAACCTGGCTCGACGCTTCGGTTGGGTCGCGGTTGTTTCCTCCTTCGCATCCTCCTTCTCCTTCGCCTGCTGTTCTGCTGGTGTTGGTAGATAGATGTCCTTGGGCTTGAGCCATGCAGCAATGACACCGCTGGCAATACCGCCAAGTGCCCCAAACGTAATGCTCAGGAAGGGTGTGTAGCCCAGCACTGCCAAACCGACCATGAAAACCAGCCAGTACTTCAAGCCTGTAGCTAAGCCTAAGTTGTTATCCGGCTTGTTGGACATTGTTGGGGGTGAGGAGTAAGGGGTGAGGAGAGAGGGGTGAGGAGAGAGGAGTGAGGGGTGAGGAGGGAAACAGGGGCAGCTTTGGAGTTTGGCATTGCGTTAGCGGATGGTTAATGATCAGCCTTCTTCTAAAAACCAGGAATTGACAATGCCTTTAGCCTTCTGCTCCCCTTGCCCCTCTGCCTCCTAGCTTCTGCCTCCTGCCTTTTCTAGTTGCGCTTCTAAAGGTTGCGTAGTGTCCAAGACAAGGACGTAGGGTTGCTCTTCGGGGCTAAAGTCGTCCATGTGCTGCTGGGGTATAAGGTCAGCCGTTGCGTCGGAGATATCGTTGTGGCGCTGCCGCAGGCGTTCTTGTGAAACAGGTAGGGGTGCGGTGCAGTGGAGTATCTGAAGCGGCAGGTGATGGGTTTGCGCTTGCGCGATCGCGGCTTCTCGTAGCGGTTGGCGATCGTACTTGGCATCCAGAATGACGGTGTAGCCCTGGGCTGCCAGCGTGATGCCGAGATGTAACAGGCGATCGTAGGTTTTTTGCGTCATCGCAGCGGTATAGAGGTCATCGTTGCCGTGCGCGTCTAAAGGGATGCCTGCCAGATGTTTGCGAACCGCATCCGAACGGATCTGGATGGCACCCTGCTGTTGGGCGAGATGACGGGCAGTCGTGCTTTTACCAGAACCAGACAAGCCTGCCATCAGCAGCAACCGTCCCTGTTGCGGTTGGGTGTACTCCCACGCTAGACGGTAATAGCGGGCAGCGGTGGCAGTGGCTTCTTGCTTGGCAGCGTCGGGAACGGATGGATCGCTCAACAAAAAGGAGGTGACTTTGGCGCGGACGTAAGACTGACGGCTGAGGTACAGCGGCAACACTTGCAAACCTTCCCAGTCGCCTGTTTGCTCAAGATACGCATTGAGGAACAGGTTGCTGAGGTCGCGCCGATCGCGCGCATCCAGATCCATGATGATATAGGCAATATCAAACATCACATCCACAAAGCGGAACGGCTCGTTGAACTCGATGCAGTCAAACAGGAGGATTTTGTCCTGTCCCTGCTCGTCTTTCCAGAGAGCAATGTTGCGTAGATGCACGTCACCGTGGCATTCACGAATCCAGTTGTGCTGAACGCGGCTGTCAAAGAGTGCCTGTTGTTCAGCAAACAGCCGATCGGTATATTGGCGCGTTTCGTCAAGCTGCTGCTGGGTTTGGGGTCCACCGACATACTGGAGCGTTTGCTCGTAGTTTTCATCGATCGCAGCGCGAATTTTTTCGACCGTGCCAAAACTGCGGATATAGTCGCTGGCTGCCGCCTGAGCATGAAAGTCTGCCAGTTGCCGCGCTAATTGCTCTAGCAGCGGTGCCGTCAGTTCACCCCGATCGAACAACTCGGTCAACAAACTCGACTGAGGAAACTGCTGCATTTTCACGACATATTCAACGGCTTCGCCTGTGCCGCCAAGCTGGAAGCGATCGCCCGTTTGCGCGATCGGCAACACGTCGAGATAGAGTTGCGCGGCACCCCGTTGATTGAGCCGCAGTTCTTCGGCACAAAAGTGCTGTCGTTTTTCCAACGTCGAAAAATCGAGAAAGCCAAAATTCACCGGCTTCTTCACCTTGTAGGCATAGTCGCCCGTCAGCAACACATAGGAAATGTGGGTTTGAATCAGTTGAATGGGTTCCTTAACAGAATGCGGGTAGAAACCCGGTTCCATCATCTGTTGAATCAGTGGCGGCAGAGAGGCATCGGTCATGTGTCGTAAGTGCCAAAAGTGATCAAGGCTGACAGTTATCTTCAGTCGCAAGCTTTTTAATCATAAGGTTCTTCATTCCCATCGCAAACCCGTTTAAAGCCTTGCTCCTGTTTTTTGATCAATACTAGAGATCGAATGAAGCAAACGAGGAAAAGCTGAATGGATGTGCGAACGACAGGTACGCCCCTCTTGGAGTGGTCTGGCGATGGCTTGGCGATCGGTCTGTTTGAAGACAATGGCGCGCTCTCGGATGAGCTAGTGACCCTGGACGAAAAGTTGTCGGGCACGCTGAAAGAACTCATTGCTGAAGCAGAGTTTAAGGGTAAGGACGGCAGCAGCGTCGCGTCGCGAGTCGGTTCAGGCAGCGCCGTGCGTAAAATTATTTTGGTCGGTTTGGGCAAAGCGGAGGGCATGAAGCTAGACAGCCTGCGTCGGGCAGCAGCAGCGATCGCCCGTTTGGCAAAGAAGGAAAAGTGCAAAACATTGGGCATTAGCCTGCCAGTCTGGAATGGAGACGCAGCCTTGACGGCTCAGACGATCGCTGAAGGAGCCGAGCTTGCTCTCTACAAAGACACCCGCTTCAAATCCGAAGCCGACGAGAATGGTTCCTCTATTGAGCAGATTGAACTCTTGGGCTTAGGCGACCAAACAGCGGCGATCGCCCGTGCCCGTCAAATTGCGTCGGGTGTCTTTCTGGCGCGAGAACTGGTGGCAGCCCCAGCCAACTATGTCACACCGATCACATTGGCAGAAACGGCAGAAGCGATCGCCCATGAACACGGGTTGACACTCGAAATTCTGGAGAAAGAGGACTGTGAAAAGCTCGGTATGGGTGCCTTCCTGGGCGTTGCCCAGGGTGCTGATCTGCCGCCCAAGTTTATCCACCTGACCTATACACCTGCTGGCAAACCCCGTCGCAAGCTTGCCATCATTGGCAAAGGGCTGACCTTTGATTCAGGCGGACTCAATATCAAAGGGGCAGGCAGCGGCATAGAAATGATGAAAACCGATATGGGCGGTGCCGGGGCAATGTTGGGTGCAGCAAAGGCGATCGCGCAAATTAAGCCCGATGTGGAAGTGCATTTCATCTCTGCTGCGACCGAAAATATGATCAGCGCTCATGCCATCCATCCCGGTGACATTCTCACGGCATCCAATGGCAAGACGATCGAAATCAACAATACGGATGCAGAAGGTCGCCTGACGCTGGCAGATGCCCTTGTCTTTGCCGAAAAGCTGGGTGTGGATGCGATCGTCGATCTGGCAACCCTTACTGGAGCGTGTATTGTAGCGCTGGGCGACGAAATTGCTGGACTGTGGAGTTCTGACCCTGACATTGCAAACCAACTAACGCAAGCAGGCGAACTGGCAGGCGAAAAGCTCTGGCAAATGCCGATGGAAGAGAAATATTTCGATGGGCTGAAATCGCCGATCGCCGATATGAAAAACACCGGACCCAGACCGGGCGGTTCCATCACCGCAGCACTCTTTCTCAAACAGTTTGTCAAAGAAACGCCCTGGGCACATCTGGATGTCGCTGGTCCTGTGTGGACTGAGAAGGAAAACGGCTATAACAGCCCTGGTGCGACAGGCTATGGTGTTCGCACACTCGTTAATTGGGCGATCGGTGCTTAACGATCGGTGCTTAACCGACTAACGAGCAGCGGCAGGGACATTGCAATGTGATGTCCCTAAAGTACTGGGTTTACGACAAATCAGATCGATCGACCCAGTGATCTAGACAGACGATCGGGAAACCCGTAACATTTAAACACATTTATGTGTGATTAAGCTCTCGTTATGGCTCTTACGGTTGGGGAACCTGCTCCTGTTTTTAGTTTGCCCGATGGAAAGGGCAACGTTATTCATCTGGCTGAGTTAAAAGGCAAGCGTGTAGTGCTGTACTTTTATCCTCGTGACAACACACCAGGCTGTATCAAAGAAGCGTGCAGCTTTCGCGATAACTATGCTGCGTTTCAGGAAAAAGAGGTCGTGGTTTTGGGCGTGAGTACGGATGACGCAAAATCTCACGAAAAATTTACCACTAAGCTGGCACTGCCCTTTTCGCTTTTGACGGATGCCGATGGACAGGTAGCAACTGCCTACGAAAGCTATGGGCTAAAAAAGTTCATGGGCAAAGAATACATTGGTATTAGCCGCAATACGTTTGTGATTGCGCCAGATGGTACGATCGAGGCGATCTATAAAAAAGTCAAGCCAGAATTCCATGCAAAGGAGATTCTGGACGCGGTTGTCTGATGGATAATCACGCGCTAAAGTCGCCATGTGGTTGTCAATAGTCAGCCGCTAGACTTTTTCGTCAGTGATTGAATCTATGCGTCGGTTATGGCATTTTGGGCAAGCGGTTTTAGGCATTCTGTTTCGGCATCCGGTGACGGGCACCAGCATCATTCCGCTTTTACCCGATGGGCGGATTGTGCTGGTGCAGCGCCGTGACAATGGGCAATGGGGCTTACCGGGCGGGATGGTCGATTGGGGAGAAGATCTGCTGACGACCGTACACCGAGAGCTAATCGAAGAAACAGGGCTAGAGGTTGCCAACATTCGTCGTTTAGTCGGCATTTATTCTTCACCAGAGCGCGACCCGCGTATTCATTCGATCTGCGTGGTGGTTGAAGTCGAAGCCCGTGGCAAAATTCAGATTCAGGATCCGATGGAAGTCATAGCGGTGCAAGCCTTTTCGCGATCGGACTTACCACTGGGTCAGTTATCTCACGACCACGATCGCCAACTTCAGGATTACTTCGACGGCAAAACCACGCTGGCGTAGCGAGTTCTAAGTTCTGAGTTTTAAGTTTTGAGTGTGCATGATGAAAGCGTTCTGTTACTGTCTTAAGCGACAAGGGACAGGCTCGTTGGCTTTCACTCACACCTTTCTCCTCTCTCCTCACACTCTTTCATGGTTCAGGATGCCTCTACCGCTCAGAAATGCTCGTATCAAACTACCTCAAGGACAAATTTTCTGGCGCGAAGTGGGTCACGGGCGAGCGATCGTCTTTTTGCATGGTTCCTGGGACGACAGCAGCCAATGGCTGCCGCTGATTGAACGCTTAAGTACAACGTGTCACTGTCTGGCTCCAGATCTGCTGGGTTTTGGTGAATCAGAGCGACCCAACGTGCATTACTCGATCGAGCTTGCAGTGGAATGTCTTGCGGCTCATCTAGACGCATTGAAGCTGCAACGGGTGTATCTTGTAGGGCATTCACTGGGCGGTTGGGTTGCGGCTAGCTATGCGCTGAAGTATCTCGATCGCGTTGAGGGTCTTGTTCTACTGGCACCCGAAGGTGTTCAGGTGAAGGGACTGGGCGCACGTTGGTGGAAAATTCGCTTGTTAAAGCTGCCTGTGGTGGGCTGGGGACTGCGATCGCTCCATGCGTTCCGCAAATTCCTCAAACTCCGCCGCGTCGAGCAACTTTTACAACAACGACGGCAACTGCTCACCTTCCCGGTTGCCTGCAAGCTCTTGTTTCAACGACGACACGCCGAAATTCGCGCCGAGCAGCTTCAGGAACAGTTGCAATGGCTGAAGGTGCCGCTGTTAGTGCTGCAAGGAGACCAGGACAAACCTACGGTGACGCTTTTGGGTCAGACCTACGCTCAACTAGCTCCTGACGCGAAGCTGCAACAAGTCCCCAGCGGCAACAGCATGCTCCTAGCAACTCAAGCCGATGAAGTGGCTCAGGCAATCCGAGCGTTTGTTGAGAACGGCTAATTTTTTAGCTTTCAGCCTTCAGCCTTCAGCCTTTCCTCTCTCACCGATCGCATTCCCCAAAAAATCAAATGCGGTTCAACCGTTAGCTTGCTTGCCATCGCAGGCATCGTAGCGGTGAGATAGGCATAGAGACGATCGCGGTCTCCGCCCGTTAGCAGCACAGGGCTAGCCGGAAACTGCTGCCACCAATCGGTTACAAACGCTTGTAGCCCTGCTAACAGGGTATAGATAATGCCACTGGCGATCGCGTCGGTTGTGTTGAGTGCCCACCGAGGCGGTAAGCGCTGGGGCGTAACCCGTTCTTCGCTAACAGGAAGCGCATTCGGCAGGGCTGCGGTTGCCTGCTGGAGCGTCTGAAACTGTAGCCCTAATCCTGGCAGAATCGCGCCGCCGATCAATTGTGTGCCATCCATGCCAGTGAATGTGAGCGCAGTACCGGCATCAATCACCAGTACGGGACTACGCATAATCACGATCGCACCCAGAGCAGCTAGCGCTCGATCGATGCCTAAGGTCGGATACAGCCCTGCTAACGGTACTTGCTCCAATGTGATGAAGGTTGCGGCACCATACTTCTGCCAAAGCAAACTCTGCTGGGAGACAACAGAAGCAATCCACAAAGGCATGTGAGCACCGTCAGCATTATCGTGGAGCGAGGGATGAAACGCGCTTTTTGTAAACTGTGTGGCGATGAGTTGTTGTACGTCAGCGGCGGACAAATGTGGTGTGTCCCACGTCTGCTGAAGGTTGTTGCCGTTAAACTCTGCCCAGTGTAAGCGCGAATTACCGATCGACAGTGCTAACCAGCGATCGGAACAGGACATAACGTTTGCTTCCTTAAATTGATTCCACCAAAGGTAATGCCGTCCACTGCTCTAGCAATGGCTAGTAGCGCTTAGAACATTGCTGCCACCAGTGCCCATTCACAAGCATACATTTTGGGATGGCATTGGCTACTTGTGTCATCGGCTGAAAACAGCATAGACGACGATCATTTCAATAGTCTCATATAGTTTAGAAAGCAACCATCGTCAAGAAGTCAAACCCCTGCCAGAGAAAGCAATTGTGACCAAACCAGCATCGGCACGTTGGGCTTCCCTGCTAGCGCTTCTCGCGTTGGCGTTGATCTGGGGCTACAACTGGGTACAGATGAAAATTGCCGTACAGTATGCGCCGCCGATTCAGTTTGCAGCGCTTCGCATTACATTGGGTGCCTTGAGTTTGCTACTAGCGCTGGCATGGCTGCGGAAGCCGTTGCTGCCCAAAGAAATGACGGCAACCTTCTGGGCTGGCGTGCTGCAAATTGCGGGTGTGTATGGGTTTGCCACGTGGGCATTGGTCAGTGGCAGCGCTGGCAGAACGTCTGTCCTTGTCTACATGATGCCGCTATGGACGTTGATCCTTGCGTGGGTGTTTCTGCACGAGCGAGTGCGCGGCTTGCAGTGGGCGGCGATCTCCCTGAGTGTCACCGGGCTGCTGCTCATTCTGGACTTACAACATCTGCAAGGCACGATCGTCAGTAAAGTGCTGGCATTGCTGGCAGGTGTCTGCTGGGCAGGTGGGGCAGTGGTTGCCAAACAAGTCCGTCAAACCGTCAAGCTCGATTTGTTGTCGTTTACCACCTGGCAAATGATCGCGGGTGCAGTCCCCTTAGTTCTGATAGCAGCGTTGGCAGCGGTGTTTGCGCCTTCAGCGCCGATCGTCTGGTCGGGTCCTTTCATCTTTGCGCTGGTCTACAACGTCATTCCAGGGACGGCGATCGCCACGCTGCTCTGGCTCTATATACTCAACCGGATGTCTGCTGGCACGGCGGGTTTGGGTATCTTGCTGAATCCGATCGTCGGAGTGTTCGCTGCCTGGATACAGCTTGGCGAACAGCCGAAACTGATTGAAGCAGCAGGCATGGCGCTCATTGCGATCGCCCTGGCACTCAACGCCATCCAGTCAATGAAACCAGCACACGCAAGCACCTCATAAAGGACAAACACCTTTCTTCCTCTACTTTCCTCATTCCCCTCGTCCCCTGCCTCCCCTCACTCCTCACTCCTCTCCCCTCACTCTCTTCCCCATGCACATCATCCAACGCCACGAATGGGTGCTAACGGCAGAAGAGGCAACTGCGATTCAGCAAGACCTCCGCAAGGATATCGTGACGATCGATGACTTTGACACGATTCGCCATGTTGCGGGTGTGGATGTCGGTTTTGAAGCGGAGGGTACGATTACCCGTGCCGCGATCGCCGTGCTCGATCTGGAGACATTGCAGGTGCTAGATCGAGCGATCGCCCGTCGTCCCACGACCTTTCCCTACATTCCCGGCTTCCTTTCCTTTCGCGAAGTGCCTGCGGTGCTGGATGCATTGGCAAACATCACGGTAATTCCCGATTTGCTGCTGTGCGATGGTCAGGGCATTGCCCATCCGCGTCGCTTTGGCATTGCGTGTCATATCGGGCTTTTAGCAAATGTACCTGCGATCGGCGTTGGCAAATCCATCCTGGTGGGTAAACACGCAGAACTGGCGGACGATCGCGGCAGTTGGCAACCCTTGATGCACAAAGGCGACACGATCGGCGCGGCACTGCGAACTCGTCCTGGCACCAAGCCACTCTATATTTCGCCCGGACATCGAGTGAGTTTAGAAACAGCGATCGCCTATGTGATGCGCTGCACTACCAAATATCGGCTGCCCGAAACGACTCGCCATGCTCACAAATTGGCATCGGGTCCGGCGATCGACCAGCCAGCGCCACCAGAGGCACCAACCCAACAAATGTCTCTAGATTTTGATGTCTAAATTTTGGGAAATCTGACTTTACAAGGATAATGGCATTGCTGAATAGAGGTCTGGTCTTTGCCAGATCCCCGACTTCTGAGTTTGGTTCAGCCACAAGCAAAACTGCATCAAGAAGTCAGGGATCGATGTCGCTATTTCATACTTTTAATCAGCAATGATCGTAAACTCAAACATTGCTGCGTATGGTTGCTTCTCCTGGTTTCCCTGATATCCAAACGCACTGGGCGCGTCCGTTTATTGAAGGACTGGCGCAGCGCAAGATCATGCGTGGGTTTGAGGATGGGTCGTTTCGTCCCGAACGTGCGATGAGTCGGGCAGAGTTTGCCTCTGTGCTGCAAGCGGCGTTTAATCCGTCTGTAATCCGTCCCTATGTGCCGTTTGTGGATGTGCCGACGACTCATTGGGCTGCGGGAGCCATTCGTCGATTGTATGAGAGCGGTTTTTTAACGGGCTATCCAGGGCAACAGTTTCGTCCGAATGAGAATATTCCTAGAGTGCAGGCATTGGCATCGCTAGTGGGTGGAGTGGGCTTGCCAACCGCGCCGTCTGTCCCGCTGGCACAGATCTATCAGGACAGCGCTCAGATTGCTAGTTGGGCGATCGCGGCGATCGCCACTGCCACTGCAAATGAAATCGTCGTCAACCACCCCGATCTAAAGCGGCTGCGACCGACACAACCCGCCACTCGTGCTGAAATTGCCGCCTTTGTCTATCAATGTCTGGTTGCCCAGGGCAAAGCGCCTGCGATCGCGTCCAATGCGATCGTCCGTTGGGTGCAAACGGCAGCCGTGTCGCACACGCGAGAATTTCGCGCCCTCTGGGTTGCTTGTGTCTGGAACGGCGATTTTCCCTCTAAAGCCGGACTCTCCACCCAGCAGCAGCAGGCAGAACTGATCGCCATTCTCGATCGAATGCAGGCATTGAACTTGAATGCGCTGATCTTACAGGTGCGCCCCGAAGGTGATGCGCTGTATCGCTCGTCGCTAGAACCCTGGAGTTCCTGGCTCACGGGCACTCAAGGCAAAGCTCCCGATCCCTTTTATGACCCACTGGAGTTTGCGATCGCCCAGGCTCACCAGCGCAACATCGAACTCCATGCCTGGTTTAACCCCTATCGCGCCCGCACCTCTGAACGCATTGTTGTCAGCCCTCATCTCGCCGCGACAACAACAGCTACCACCCTGCCATCAGGAACCTATGCCCTGTGTGCCGTCGGGCGATCGATCGTAGAAAGCCAAGGCGTTGTGGTGAAGGTTTAAGGGGGCGATCGTTCTAT
>JBGTJW010000686.1:0-4223 GCA_041744955.1 Stenomitos sp.
CAGCCGTAGCCGTGTTTTGCCGCAAGGCTTTTAGCACCTCATAGCCATCAAGCTTCGGCATGGTCACATCACACAAGATCAAATCGGGCAAATGCTCCTGCGCCTGTTCAACGCCAATTTTGCCGTTCTCAGCACCCAGAACGCTGAAGCCTTCAACCTCCAGCAACTCTAGAAGCGATTCCCGAATGGAGCGATCATCTTCAATGACCAGAATTCTTTTCATCGCTTGCTCTCAATGTCACGATCGTGTGAGGGGCATACCAAAATCCGACATTGCTGCAATATTCCCCTACTTAAACAGTTTGTCAACCGTACTTAGTGATTGAGCGATCGGCAGCAAACTATGCAGCCATGTTTAACCGCGTGCGCGACCTGGCTTTGACCATCTAACCACTATTAGCGGTTCTATCGCCTATTGTGTGTCGCTTTTGAAAGCTTCGTCGTCCGTGTCTTGAACCGATTCACATTGTCGCCCATGTGACTGTTAGAGTAGGCTATGAGCCTTCAGTTAATGCACCGCATGGGGATACATTCCGCAGAAAATCGCGCCGATCGCCAAACCGTTGAGAGCCTGACAGACGCGGTAGAGGTGCAAGCCTGGGAAACATTGCCTGCGGCTCAACAAGCGTCGATCGCCCAGGCAGTTGCGCCTGACGTGACCGTGAGTGGTGTTGCCTATCCAGATACGCCAGCAGCATTGGCGACTCTCATGCAGGTAGACGATCATCAGCCGCTTTTACCCTGTGGAGCGGGTAGTAAGTTGGCTTGGGGCGGTCTGGTAGGAGGGCAGAGGGCAGAGGGCAGAGGGCTGAAGGCTAAGGAGACGACCACACCGTTGCTGATGGTAAGTACAGAGCGGTTAAATCAACTGATTGACCACGCGATCGGTGACTTGACCGTAACGGTCGAAGCGGGGATGCGCTTTGCCGATGTGCAGGCAACCCTGGCAACCGCAGGACAGTTTTTGCCGATCGACCCTGCCTACCCAGACCACGCGACGATCGGCGGTATCATTGCGACAGCCGATACAGGTTCGCTCCGGCAACGCTACAACGGTGTGCGCGATCTGTTGCTGGGCGTGTCGATCGTCCGAGCGGATGGGCAGATTGCTAAAGCGGGTGGGCGCGTTGTGAAAAACGTTGCAGGCTACGACTTGATGAAGCTTTTTACTGGCTCTTACGGTACGTTAGGCATCATCACTCAGGCGACGTTGCGAGTATATCCCTTGCCCGAAGCGTCGCAAACTATAGTGCTAAGTGGAGCCGCCGCCGCGATCGCACAAGCGTCCCAACTGCTGCTTAACTCGGCACTAACGCCCACCAGCGCTGATCTCTTGTCTGCATCGATCGCCGCCGCGATGGACATAGGAAAGGGCACTGCGCTTGCCGTCCGCTTTCAAAGCATGATGCCGAGCGTCCAGGAACAAACCAACCGGATGGTTGAAGTGAGCAAGGCATTGGGGCTGGCGATCGCCTCTTTCTCAGACACGGAAGACACGGCGTTCTGGCAACGCTTACGAGAACGGATGACTGCGGCTCCCCCGATCGATGCCATAACCTGCAAAATAGGGATACGCCCCTCCGCAGCGGTGGCACTGTTAGCCATGCTTACTCAGCATCACAATGAGCTATCGATCGCGCCTCAGTCTGGACTTGTTCCTTCTGCACAGATCCATGCTGCCAGCGGGTTGGGTCGGCTTTTGCTAGATGCCGCTACGCCCCCAGAGACCCTTTTGAGCATTCGCTCCTTCTGCCAGGAAAATGGCGGGTTTCTCTCTATCATTCAGGCTCCAGTAGCGCTCAAACAGGCGATCGATGTCTGGGGTTACAACGGTAATGCGCTGTACCTGATGCGCCAGTTAAAACAACAATTTGATCCATCCAACCGTTTGAGTCCCCACCGATTTGTAGGCGGAATTTAAGCCATGAGTGCCGAATCTCGTAATCCAGACAGTGAAAAAGTTTCAGCCTTAAATTTTGCGTTGCAATCCACTCCCCATTCCCCACTCCCTGCTCCCTACTCCCATTCCTTTGACGCACACAATCCCCCTGATCCCACACTGATCGATGCTTGCGTTCACTGTGGTTTTTGCTTGTCTACGTGCCCTAGCTATCGGGTGCTTGGCAAAGAGATGGATTCGCCGAGAGGACGAATCTACTTGATGGATGGGGTGAATGAGGGGCAAATTCCACTGTCTTCAGCAACCGCACAGCACTTTGATTCCTGCCTGGGCTGTCTTGCCTGTGTGACCACCTGCCCTTCTGGGGTGCGCTACGACAAGCTGATTGAGTCAACCCGATCGCAGGTCGAACGCAACCAGACCCGATCGCTCCCTGAAACTCTCTTGCGTCGTCTGATCTTCTCCACTTTTCCGTATCCCGATCGGCTACGGCTCATGCTGCGTCCCCTCGGTCTGTATCAGAAAACAGGGTTGCAGCGCCTGGTGCGATCGCTCGGCTTCCTGAAGTCGCTGTCGCCCCAACTGGCAGCAATGGAGTCGATGTTGCCACCCATTTCTGCCCAGGCGTTTCAAGATCCTTTGCCGGAGGTGATTCCAGCGCAGGGCAAGCAGCGCTATCGAGTGGGCTTGCTGCTGGGCTGCGTCCAACGCCTCTTCAACCCTGAGGTGAATGACGCGACGGTGCGGGTGCTCACTGCTAACGGTTGCGAAGTGATTGTGCCACCGACCCAGGGCTGCTGTGGTGCGCTTACCCATCACCAGGGGCAAGAAGACCAAACTAAAACGCTGGCACGGCAACTGATTGACAGCTTTGCGGGTACAAACCTGGATGCCATTATCATCAATGCATCTGGTTGCGGACATACGCTTAAGGAGTACGGCAGCATTTTGCAGGATGACCCTGAGTACCGAGAGCAAGCGAAAGACTTCGCCGCCAAGGTGAAAGACGTGCAGGAATTTCTCGCTAATGTCGGGCTAACTGCCCACCTGTCACCCTTGCAGGATGAGCCACTCACGTTGGTTTATCAGGATGCCTGCCATATGCTGCATGGGCAAAAGATTAGCGTCCAGCCGCGCCAACTGCTCAAGCAAATTCCGGGTGTGCGGCTACGAGAACCAGTGGATGCTGCACTGTGCTGCGGCAGTGCGGGTGTTTACAATATCTTGCAGCCAGAGGTGGCAGCAGAACTCGGTCGGCAAAAGGTCGAAAATTTGCTTCAGACAGGTGCCTCGCTCATTGCTTCAGCCAACATTGGCTGCTTTGTACAAATTAGCAGGCACTTACAGCTTCAAGGCAAAGCGGTGCCTGTGCTGCATCCGATGCAGTTGCTAGATTACTCGATTCAGGGCATTCAATTGACGGCTTCCGATTCTGAAGCGATCGCCGCTTCCTCAAACCGCACTTGACGATAGAGGGCTTCGATCGCCAGCGAGAAGCCAATGCTTTCAAACGTTACAGTGTCGCCTGCTTCATAGGGATGCAGCACCCAAAGACCTTCTGCATTGCGCCAAAAACACTCTACGCCGATCGTCGTTGACTCAACCAGCACATACTCTTGCAGAGTTTCTAGCTTGCGGTAGCGGGCAAACTTGTTGCCCCGGTCGTATGCTTCGGTGGATGGCGACAGTACCTCGATGATCAGGCAGGGATGCTGCACGAATTGATTGGAGTTCTGCTCGCGGCGATCGCACGTTACCACTAAATCTGGGTAATGGTAGGCGCTGGTTGGCGATGCCTGCACTTTGACATCCGCCATGTAAATTTCACAGCCTTTGTTTTGCAAATAGCCATCTAACGCCGTTGCCAGGTTAAGCGCAATCCGATTTTGAGGCTTTGAGCCTCCCGTCATGGCAAAGACTTCCCCATCCACATACTCGTACCTGTCTTCCTGGGTCGGTTCCCACTCCAGATACTCTTCAGGTGTCATCTGAGAGGACTTGATTTGGGCAATCATAATTTCTACTGCTCTACATGCGGATTGATTGAAATTAGAAGCACTGCTAAATGTTAGCAATAGCTTGTTATGAAATGGTTGTAGCTAGTCAATCTGATAGGAAAAAGCTATAACGTTTAGATAAAGCAGAGAATCGGACTTTTTTGAAAGGAGCTTTTTTAACTTTTGGCTTGGCACTACAAGGAAAATATGCTGAGTGGTACAGCTTCACAAAAAACTGGTAATGGTTGGCAATTCTCCAGTGAGGTCGCATTAGAAGATTTCGTTTGGAATAATCTAAACCTACTGCTTAGATTAACTCCATTGAA
>JBGTJW010000687.1:0-12124 GCA_041744955.1 Stenomitos sp.
AACCAGCAAGGCACTCAGCACCGTTAAGGCAATCCAGCTACCAACCCGAAAGCGTCGCGATCGATGCCAACGTTGAGTGAAAAACTGTTTCAGCGATCGTCCAAGGTTCATCGAAAAAAGCCCAAGCTAAGACTGTAATACCATCAAAATCTTTTCAATTTTGCAGTCATTTAATCATTTAGAGAGCCTGGACTTATTTACAAAGATTTTGTAAAGAGTCTCAATCAGGGTCCCATCATTAAGCGTTTGGGAATAATAGTTAACGTCTGTTCAGGCTTAACCATATGAAATAGTTAAGCTTAGAAACTTATCGATCGTAAAGCTTATAAAGCTATTCCTTTAAGAATACAAACGATCGACCATTGCAGAGTCCATCCGAAGAATTATTTAAGTGAGAATGCTATTAACTTTATTGAAGATACTTGTAAATACGTTAAAAAGTGAACGATTGGCGAACCTCTGAGCGTGTCAAAAAACAAATTCATTACACGGAAGAACTAAAAGACGATGCGGAAAAAACTCCTGGTGCGTGGCTTTGCTACGGCGCTTTTATGGCTGGGTTACGCCTTGTTTATGCATATCTCTAAACAAGTCATTGGCGCTATTTGGGATGATGTTTCAACTCGTTCCTATCTAGAGCAAAGCCATACTCCCACTGTGGCTGAAATTGAAGCATTGACACGGATGCAGTTACCGAATGGATACCGCAATTTGAAAGCGCTGTCTCATGTTGAACCGAGAGAGCCAGCAGACGATTACATGATGGTAAAACTTTCGGCAGAGCGGTCTGAGATTAAGAAAGCCTTGTCTGCGGCAGGCTTGTATGGCAATCTTCAGTTCAAGCCAAGCAATCTACAAGAGCGGAGCATTGTCAAAGGTGACATAAAGATTCCCTTGTGGAACCCCAATTCATAGAAGAACGTTTTAATCGGTTCCTACAGCATTGATCCCTCTACAGGTCAATATGCCGGAAAAGTTTGGGACATAAGTATACTGCTTGCTCGACACGAAAAAGGGCTTGATACGCTTTACCTTAAAGTGCGTAGGTTATTTTGACAAATCCATCTCTTTGTCAATGAAGTGAGCGCGATCGCTCCTCACACAAACTGAAGTAGGGCGAGCAGTGCCCACCCTACTGCTGCAACTTAGAAATAGAACACCGTTCGCAACACACCGATAAACACATCGTCATTGCGATCGTCGTGGTTGGGTGCCGTCAGCCAAATCACACCGGGCGTAATGGCAATATGATCGCTTAACCGAAAGCGGTAAAAGCCTTCCACATGCAGCGACGTATCGCGATCGGCTTGCCCCCCATTCGCACTATTCGTCAGGCTGGTTAACTTCGGCTCCATCCCTACCAAAATGCCGCCCAAGTTACCCTTTCTGCCCAGATCGGGAAACGTAAGCCCAACCATCCAGTTCCAGACCAATTCCTGCTTTCTCACGTTAGAAAGCCTTTATGCCAGTGGAAAGAACACCCGAAAATAGGTAGACAAAATGGCATCACCCAGGAACACCACGATCGCCGCACCTAAAGCTAGATAGGGACCAAAGGGTACGGCTTGACGACGATCGATCCAACCCAGCGCGATCGCGCCACCGCCAGCAAAGGCACCGATCGCACAGGCGAGAAAGCCTGCCAGCAGGAGATATTTCCAACCTAACCACGCGCCCATCATGGCAGCGAGTTTGGCATCACCCGCGCCCATTGCGGCTTGTCCCAACGCGATGGAGCCAGCGATCGCAATTAGCTCCAGCAGCCACAGCCCTATAACAGCACCCAGAACGCCATGCATCAGTTGTGTAAGGGCATCAGATAGACTGGCACTGATGGAAAAACCAAGGAGTGCCTGAAAGACCAACCCGATCGCCAAACCCGATTGTGTCAGCGGATTCGGCAAGGTCATTGTATCCAGGTCAATGAGCGACAGTGATAGCAGCCAGCTCAAAAATGCCCAGTACCCGATCGTCTGCCACGACCAGCCAAACGTCCAGAAGGTAATGACAAACAAAAATCCCGCCATCCCCTCTACCAAAGGATAACGGGCAGAAATTGCATTTTTGCAGTGCCGACAGCGACCCCTCAGCAACAGCCAGCCAAACACAGGAACATTCTCACGCTTGCCCAGCCGATGCAAACACTTAGGGCAGCGCGACGGCGGATAAGCTAGCGAGATCCCCGCAGGCAACCGATACACCACTACATTCAAGAAGCTGCCAACAGAAGCTCCTAAAATGAAAACGACGATCGTCGTGAACAAATCAAAGAAGAAATCCATGCAAAACAGGGGCTAGGGGACGTATCGCAACTAGCGACTCACAACACTTAAGTTACCCCGTTCGATGAGCAAAAGTGTAGTCGATCAATACGAAGCAGCGACTCAAACCCCCGACTTCTCGCTCAGAGTCAATGCCTCCACCAGCAACGAAGCCAGAGCTTTAGCATCACCCGATCGCCCTTCTTTACCCCACTCTCGACTCCCGATTCCCCACTCCCCCTAATACATCTCCGACTCAATCTGACTAAACGGTACAAAGCATTCTTGGGGCAGCAAGACGGGCTTACCAGAAAAAATTAGCTTGCCCCGATGCGTAAAACGATTGATCGCAACCCCAAGCGGACGCTGAATCAAACCGGGATGCACTTCGTAGTAGGTTGTGTAAATGAGCCGCGCTGACCGAATCAGAGCGGGGTCTAGCAACGCCGTAAAGTCCGAGTCATCCACCCTGCTTTGAGTCTGTCTTTGCGAAGCGTATACCACCGTTATTGCCCCTTTGTTTTTGCTGACTTTAGTATATCTGTACGTTCTCGGCAAGGGTAACTTTCAAGCGAATTGTTGAAAGTGCGCTTGCTAGTCTGATGCCTGAAGCTGCCGAAACCTCGTAAAAGTATACTCAGGTTCAACGGTGTGGAGTTGTTCGCGCTAATTCTTGACAAAACTACACAAAGATAAAACTATGCTGCATGGAGTGCCTGGATGAGCGCGTCGCCCATTGCCCGACAACCTAGCAGCGTCATACCGTCAGACATAATGTCGCCCGTGCGCTTGCCCTGATCCAGTACTGTCAGCACTGCCTGCTCAAGGCGATCGGCGGCTGTCGGTTGGTGCAAACCATAGCGCAACATCATTGCCGCACTCAAAATCTGTGCCAGTGGATTCGCCTTATCCTGCCCAGCAATATCGGGAGCAGAACCGTGGACTGGTTCAAAAACACCCGGACCCGCTGCACCCAAACTGGCAGACGGCAACATCCCGATGCTTCCAGTCAGCATTGCCGCTGCGTCAGAGAGAATATCGCCAAAGAGGTTGCTGGTGACGATCGTATCGAACTGCTTGGGATAGCGCACAAGCTGCATGGCGGCATTATCCACGTACATATGCGATAGTTCCACGTCGGGATACTCTGCGGCAAGGGCAGTGATGCGATCGCGCCACAGTTGCGATACTTCCAGCACATTTGCCTTATCCACTGAGCAAAGCTTCTTGCCGCGCTTCTGAGCTGTTTCAAAGCCAACGCGACCAATGCGATCGATTTCCGATTCGGTGTACGCCATCGTGTTGACACCGCGCTTCTCGCCTGTTTCGGTAGCAAAAATGCCTTTGGGTTGCCCAAAGTAAACGCCACCCGTCAACTCTCGCACCACCAAAATATCTACCCCTTCCACGATTTCGCGCTTCAGGCTAGAGGCATCCACCAACTGGGGCAGAATTTTGGCAGGGCGTAGATTGGCGAAGAGTCCCAACCCGGCACGTAACCCCAACAAACCTGTTTCAGGACGTAGATGACGGGGCAGCGAATCCCATTTATAGCCGCCGATCGCCGCCAACAAAACCGCGTCACTGTTTTTGCACAGCTCTAAGGTCTCGGCTGGAAGTGGTTCACCTTTGGCATCGATCGCCGCTCCACCCATCAGCGCCTCTTGGAAGGCAAAGGTTAGATCCAGTTGCTTACCAATCACCTGCAACACGTCAACGGCAACTGCCATGATTTCGGGACCAATGCCATCGCCAGAAAGAAGCGTGATGCGGTAATGCTGAGTCATAGTGCGCTGTGAATTCAAATGCTAGTTTTCGTTGTTGCCGTGTTGCCTTGCCACTACAGAGCGGCTGCAACAGGCGTGTTACAGGGTCACTATCATACCGCGAGAGGGGCTACTGGAAGGCAGACATCTGGAGAGCGGTGGCTAAGTTTTAAGGATTTTTGCCTGACTCTTGCTGATCGATCGCCCGTTCGGTACGAGCATTTGGGTTCGTCTTGGGCTTCCAAACAGTGAATGAATTCGTCATCCAGTTGTCGAGCGCAACACGAGTGTTGAAGCTGGCGCTACGCAGCGGTTGGGGCAGAAATTGATCACCAAAACCAATGAAGACGAGAGCCAAAATCAGAAAAAGGGGAATAGCCGCTTTGGAGTTAAACATGGCTGAGATAGGCAAGCGCTTTGTGAAGTGGGTAAAGTCATTGTTCCCATCACATGATGGGGCGATCGCACCCTTAAGGAAGCTATGCACACAGGGCTGGCTCTGTTGCGAAGCAGAGGCTATTGCAAATTGCAAAGTAGATGATGTTGCAAAGACAACTGTTATAGCCGTAGCCATACTGGTTAGGACGGGGTGCAGGGGTAGAACCTCTGGCTGGGGGCGAAGCCCCCACACCCCCTTTGATCCCAATGTCCTAAATTCTGTGGCAATAGCTATACAAACCAGCGATCGTGCGAGGCGGAGGCGTGAAGAGACTAACCAATTGCACCCAGCAGTAGACCTTACTGCTTTGCCAAGTCTATCGTTCATTCAGCAAAACTGACAGTATGATGGGGCGCAATGGTGGACTGGATCTGCGGCGATCGTGCCTCAGGTTCCAGACTGACTCGGTTCATTGTTGGTGGAGAGTGCGTTATGGCGTGTCATGCAGGATGGTTAGGGCGATCGATCGGTGTTACTCTCATGCTTTTAACACTGCAAGAGGGTGGAGGGCGATCGAGTACGGCTGCAAAGGCGGCAGAGGTGTCTAGCCGTCCTACGGCTCTGTCACAGCCATCACCGCAAACCCTCGCGCAGACAACGGGTGATCCCAACGCGGCTCCCCTTTATCCCCCTGCTGCACCGCCGCCAACCGTCACACCCTTACCTGACCAACGACAGCGGTTAGAAGAGCAGTCAATCAATGCTGATTACCGGGTAAATGCCTTGCAGCCAGGTAGTAAAGGCGCACTGTGGGTTGGTTCCTGGCAGGGGTTAGCGCAGATTAATCCTGAAAGTGGCAAAGTTCGGGCAAAGATCAGTCTGCCGAATCGAACAGTCGGTGCTTTAGCGCTCGATCGCGTGGGGCGACTCTGGGTTGGCACGTATATGGGCTTAGCTCGAATTGATCCCCGCACGGGTGCGGTCACAGCACAAAATTTCACGCTCCCGTCTAATCGCGTGCTGTCGTTAGTGATCGATAAACGTGGCTATCTCTGGGTCGGCACTGATAACGGTCTGGCACTGATCAGCCCTGATCAAGGCTTGCTGATGACAACGGTGAAAGAATTGCCTGGAGTAAGCGCAAATGCCTTGAGCCTGGATGCAGACGGGAACCTGTGGGTGGGGACGCTGGATGGCTTGGTGCACATCAATACCGCCAGCGCCGAAATTATCAAGCGGGTCAGTAATCTACCCGGTACAACGGTGCAAACGCTGGCGCTTAGTAAATGGGGCACCCTCTGGATTGGGACACCCAGCGGCTTACTGGAACTTGATAAAGCTGGGCAGCAAGTGCGATCGGTCACCACACTCCGTGGACGAAACGTTACAGCGCTTCAGTTTGATAAGGTCAACAGTTTGTGGGTGGGCACAACAACCGGTTTACTGCGAATCAACCCCTTTAACGGTGCCTCTGCGGGGGCGATCGCACGATTGCCGTCCAGCCGTATCCTTTCGCTTTCCACCGACACTGGCAACAAGCTTTGGGTGGGCACCAGCGAAGGGCTTGCCTGGGTCAGCATGACAACGTTCCGCACGGGGGCGCACAATACGTTTAGTCGAAGCGGGCAATAAAGATACGGGTATGGGTTGCAGGGTGTAGGGTGTAGGAAGACGCGATGTTCTACCTTGCTCCTTCGTAAAGAGAATGTGAGAACAACCACTTAGCAGCGGGGCATTCAGCCATCTGTATCGTTCTGACTGCTTTCCGATTCTATCCCCTCTTTCTGATACCTTCTTCATAGCCTCCCAATGCCAGTGACGACTCATCAACTGATCCAATGGAAACAGCAGGAACGCTCGATCGTGGCGTTGACTGCCTGGGATTATGCGATCGCCCATGTGTTGGACGAAGCAGGCGTTGACCTGATTTTGGTGGGTGATTCGCTGGCAATGGTGGCATTGGGGTATGACACAACGCTGCCAGTCACGTTGGATGAGATGTTCCACCATGCCAAAGCCGTACGCCGCGGCGTCAAACGGGCGCTGCTAGTGGCTGACCTACCCTTCATGAGCTATCAAGAAAGCGTGCAGCAGGCGCTACATTCAGCCGGACGTGCCTTGAAGGAGACGGGCGTGCAGGCAGTCAAACTAGAAGGTGGCAACCCGGCGATCGTCGCCACAGTGGCGCAACTGGTGCAGGCTGGCATTCCCGTGATGGGTCATGTCGGGTTAACGCCGCAAGCAGTGCATCATCTGGGCTATCGACAGCAAGGGCGATCGCCTGAAACGGCAGACCACATCCTGGCAGAGGCGATCGCGCTGGAGCAGGCTGGAGCGTTTGCGATCGTGCTGGAGCATATCCCCAGCGACCTTGCTCAACAAATCACGCAAAAATTGACGATTCCCACGATCGGCATTGGCGCGGGTCCGCATTGCGATGGACAGGTTTTAGTAACGGCTGATTTACTGGGTCTTTCGGTGCGTCAGCCACCCTTTGCGAAGTCCTACGTCAATTTAAGGGAAGTGATGACTCAGGCAGTACAAGACTATAGCGCTGAGGTTCGAGAGGGAACGTTTCCTTCCAAGTAAGGGCTAAAAGCCTGGAGACTGCGTTCTACCGCAGCCCTGAGTCTGAGTAGTTTAGGATTGAAACAGCGACAGAGAGGGACGCGATCGTGATGCTGACTAAAGTACGCCTGTGGAACGTCGATGAATACCACCGCATGATTGCAACGGGCATTCTATGTACAACTGATCACGTTGAACTACTGGAAGGACAAATCGTCGAAATGAGTCCTCAGCTACCACCCCATGCCTCTACGACCCAGCGCACAGCACGCTATCTGGATCGGCTCTTAGAAGGGCAAGCGTATGTGCGTATGCAACTGCCAGTGACTCTAAAACCAAAGTCAGAGCCAGAGCCAGACATTGCTGTGGTGCGTTTGAGCCAAAACGAATATGCTGACCAGCATCCAACACCTGCCGAAATTTTCCTTCTGATTGAAGTTGCAGATACGACGTTAGAAAATGACCTGAAGCAAAAAGCCTTGACCTATGCCAAAGCAGGGATAGCCGATTACTGGATTCTGGACGTAAACGATCGCCAGGTCTATGTCCTGCGCGCACCAACGCCCGAAGGTTATCAGCAAGAAACGGTGTTTGGCTCAGATTCAGTACTATCTCCACTCGCCTTTCCAGCGATAGACGTTTTGCTCCAGCAGCTCTTTCCTTAGCGATCGATCTCTTTACATGGAAACCCATCACAGCAAAACACGTGATCAGCGTTTGCATCAGTTAGCCAGTCAGTAATAATCTGCGTCATGATGAAGAGACGAATGCTTTTAGAAGCCAGTGCCGCGATCGTCGGCGTAACCTGGCTATCGCACTATCTATCTGGACGCTATCTATTAGGGAAATCGTACATGACAGCCGCAGATCACGACTTTGAAATTAAGAAAACGGACCACGAGTGGCGTGAAATTCTCACACCAGAGCAGTTTCAGGTTTTGCGTCAGCATGGCACAGAACGTGCTCGCACCAGCCCCTTAGACAAACAGTACGAAGCAGGCACCTATGCCTGTGCAGGTTGCGGCTTGCCCTTGTTTGTTTCAGACACCAAGTTTGATAGCGGTACGGGTTGGCCCAGTTTCTTTCAGCCGATCGACGGCGCGATCGAAACTACGACTGATAAGTCACTGTTTATGACCCGTGTTGAAACTCATTGCAGCCGCTGTGGTGGGCATCTTGGTCATGTGTTTAATGATGGTCCCGCACCGACTGGTCAACGCTACTGCATGAATGGTGTTTCACTTAAATTTATTCCAGGCTAGTGTGCTGTTGATTTTTTTGAGGCGTTGACACCCCCTAAATAACCGCTTAGACCTTTAATGCGCCCTGCCAACCTGGTAGAGCGCATTAGTTTTTTGTAGTGAGTTATGTCGTCAGTCCGCGATCGCGTCTAGACACAACAGAGACGCATTAGTTACCAAACTAACGTATTCGTTCGGTCAGCATCGCTTATGACCTTGGTGTCCTCCGAAGGCTAGAAAAGGTGCTGAGTTCTTCATCAAGATACAAAACCAGCAAGTCGTTTCCAGCCCTTACGATCGCGCCCAGTCAGAGTTGAGCCGAATCAGGTTGCTCAATAGTCCTATCGACCCTCTACACCTGTAGTGCCACCCGTACCTGTAGTACCACCCGTAGGCGTAACCGATGGAGTCGTTGCGGCTCCTGGTGTCGTTGCTGGACTCGTATTAGTCGGTGCTGTGGTTGAGTCAGGTCGTAGACTACCTGGAGTAACACCTGGTGTGTTTAATGTGCTACCAGGTGCATTTAAGATGCCATTTGTCGCGTTGTTCGGTGTGATGATCACCGTTGAGGGCGCTGCTGCACCACCCGTTGAAAGACCAGAAGGAACTGTCCCTGCTGGCGTTGTCACCGACGTGCCATTGGATGGCGTTACACCCCCAGAGGAACCCGTTGGAGCTGTAACATTGCCGCCCGATGCACCAGTGGGAGACACCGTTCCAGAAGGTGCAGAAATTGTGCCACTGTTAGCGCCATCAATGCCGCCTGAGGGAGAAGCATTGCGACCTGGAACCACGTCGGATGGCGTTGTTGTATTACCCGGAGGTGCGGTAGGAGTTACGCCCGTTGTAGGGGTGGTTGGCGTTACGCCTGTTGTAGGGGTGGTTGGCGTTACACCTGTTGTAGGGGTCGTTGGCGTTACTGCCGTCTGAGCCAACACTTGTGAAGCAGGCAGTGCAGCGAAAGAAACTGCACCCACTGCACCTGCGAGATAAATCAAAGACGTTAATCGTTGCATCTGGGTTAGTCCTGCGTATGCTCTACACCTTCTAAACTAAAAGCGATCGCCTTTAAAACCACCCATCTCTGGTTGTACCAAAACTGCAATCATGCTCTGTCTGGGCATAGATACCTGTGAAGCGATGTAGTCCTCAAGCTGTATTGACGTACTTACAACGGGTGCTGAAAGCGTCACGTTAGATAGAGGTTCTGCACTACGATCGGGCGTATCGTCAAGGTGACGAAGCAACGGCAGTAGGAGAATTTTGATGGCTGATTCGTTTAAAGAGGGCGATCGGGTCGAATGGAAAAGCGCTCAGGGAAGCGTTGAAGGTGTGGTGAAACGTAAGTTAACAGAGCCAATCGATATTAAAGGGCATCACGTCGCTGCCTCAGATGATAACCCTGAATATCTGGTTGAAAGCGATCACACTGGGAAAGAAGCCGCCCATAAGCCCGAAGCACTTAAGCTGATCGAATAAGGCTGCCTTCGTTACCATCAATGATTCCGTTCTCAGCATGAACTACAATTTATTATTGACGACAACTCTCAGGTGAAACTCTCTGACTGAGGTCTCAATGGAACTTGGAGCGCAGCTAAAACGGCAGCGAATTAAACATATTGTTAGCAGTTACCAACTGGATGGCGACGAAACAGACGCGTTCTATCGCGCCTTAGAACTGTTGCTGAATCACTATCCTCTACCGCTAATCGAGCTGGCTCTCGTCGAAACTTTAGTCGATGGCTGGCTCCATGTGCCGCTACTACGCGGCTGCAAATTTCTGGACAAGGCGCAGGAGCAGCTTCAAGCCTGGGAAAACCAGACCTTGCAACCAGACTCAGTGGCACCACCCTGCACCAGCACCATCTCTCCCGCGCAATTTCAGCAGATTACCGGGCTTGACCCTGTGCTCATTTATGGTGCCAGTCAGCCAGCATCCCCACCGCCTATTCACTCTTGAGGCAACCGCTTGGGCGCATCGGTAGTGCCATGTGATAGAAGTCACCCAAAGCACTCAAATTGATCACCAAAAGCAGCCAGATTTATCACGTCTGACCCGCCTGTCTGTCACCAGAGCGCCGAGTGAAACGCTTGATACTAAGAACATCGAGTTCTATAAAGCCATCATGGTCAAGATTCTTCCACTGCCCTGCGCTATTTCTGAACTGTTTGCCCAAGTCACCACTTCTGGCAAAATTACGATCGCTGATCGCTATGGCATTTTGGCAGTGTTGCTGTATGAACCCATTAGCGAAGAAGACCTCTACTGTATCGATCGCATCCTGTATGCCCTACGCAAAGGACGGGTGCAACTGACTCATGAGCTTTCAGCCCTTCCCTAAGCGGTAGCCGTAGTAACGACTGTCCGGACTGTGCTTGCCAGGGGAAACGATCCATAACGGTCAAGCGCTAGCGGTACAGCCTTTTAGCCTCTCAATCATTAGCCTCCCAATAACAGTGAAATTCCTGCGATCGATGAGTAGCTAGCGACAATCCATTAGAGTGAACGTTACTCAGTGCCCGATCGAGCAATGCAACGATGCTGATCAGGTAGGGGATAGGCAAAATTTTCGGCACACAACAGCGCGAAGGGGTGCGATCGCGGTTTACTGGAAGAGTAACGACACCGCCTGCGATCAGTTGTGGTCAGTTGTGGTCGATTCTCACCCATTCAACAGTTTGCAATGAAAGCAATTCCTTCAGTTTTTTTTGCCTCTCTTGCCGTCTTCGTTGTCACCGCGTCTTCAGCCGCCAAACCTGATGACATGGCTAAATTGATTAACGATCGAGCCTGTGCAGGCTGTGATTTAGCGGGAGCTAGTCTGTACAGCTACGACTTGCAAGGCGCAGATCTTAGCAATGCCAACCTTGCGGAAGCCGCTTTCCAGGGTTCTAATTTGGGCTTTGCCACATTGACCAACGCCAACTTGGAGCAAGCAAACCTGGCGCTGGTGAAGCTGAATGGGGCTGATCTGAAGGGAGCAAAGCTGGGTAAGGCAAATTTATACGGTGCTGATTTGGCAGGAGCCGATTTGGCAGGAGCCGATTTGAGTAACGCCAACCTGGAAGGAGCCAATCTGCGTGGTGCGATTCTAGAAGGCGCAAATTTGCAAAAGGCAAACTTACTGCGGGCAAAAATGGCAGGAGCAAGTTTGACAGAGGCAAAATTTGACGGTGCCAGAATGCCCGATGGTCGAGAATTTAAGCCTGGTGGCAACGCAAGTACATTACAGCAGCCAGTGCAACGCCCGTTAGTAAGGTAATTTCGGCGCGTGGAGTCCGTGCTGTGGCACGTTGAGATGAAATGACTGGCAGTGCGACTTAGCCATGATCCTAAGCTCAAGCCTAGATAGGCTGATGGCTGGAAAGCCCAAAGGCATCGTGAACCAGCCGCAACGCGGTCACGCCATCGTCTTTCGCCACAACACAGCTGATCTTAATTTCAGACGTGGCAATCATTTGAATATTAATCTGGTGGTGGGCTAACGCTTCAAACATCCGGGCGGCTGTGCCAGGGTGATGCACCATACCAGAGCCAACGACACTGACTTTAGCAATGTCACGATCGACCACAATTTCACCGCAGCCCAATTGGGAGGCGGCTTTTTCCAATACGGTACAGGCAGTCTCTGCATCTAGCTTGCTAACCGTGAAGGCAATGTCGCGGGTCGTGATGCCGTTGATGACTCGACAGCGCTGCGATTGAATAATCATATCGACACTGACATTTTGCTGTGCCAAAAGCTGAAACAGTTCGGCTGCCATGCCCGGCCGATCGGGAATATGACGAATCGCCAACCGTGCCTGGTCGAGGTCGAGTGCAACGCCGCGAACGGGGGGAGTCGGGAGTCGGGAGTCAGAAGTGGGGGTAGCGGTAGTAAGCTCTTCGGAAGGCTGATGGCTGATGGC
>JBGTJW010000688.1:0-23791 GCA_041744955.1 Stenomitos sp.
CCAAGCCCAACCCTAGAATCCAAGCCTGGTTCCAAGGCTTCCTGGTTGATTACTGCACTGTTCTTCCTATTACCGCTGAGATTGCCCAAGTTGCTGGTAAGTTGCGAGGTCGTTTGAGAACTCAGGGCAAACCCCGTTCTCAGGCAAATATGCTCATTGCCGCAACAGTGCAGATTCATCAACTCACCTTGATAACGCGCAATACCCGCGATTTTGAAGACTGTCAGCTTTCTATGCTCAATCCGTTCACCGAAGCCTAAGATTGTTTGTCCATCTTGCAGCCTTGCAGCGATCGCCCCTACCCCAGAGGCTGAGGACACGGACCGACGATCGGTCATAGTAGAGTGGTAAGCATTCTGTCACCGTTTGCGTGATTGATCTACAGGTGTTCAAAATGTCTCAGCGCGATCGCCAACTGTGGGATGCCGGACGCTTTTGGCAAACCCTCACTTACTTTGAAACAATTCCTGTTGTTAGCTGGTTCCAAAAGATGGTCTTTGGCTCGACTCCGCCGCCCAATCTGCAACCCCAAGCCGATGTGTTGTTTGACTTTCGCCAACCCAATGCTGCCCTCAGCCAAACGTGGGGTGCCCTTGATGATGTCGTCATGGGTGGGGTGAGCAACAGTTCCTTTCAGCTAAACGAAGGGGCAGCGAGCTTTAGTGGCATCGTCTCGATCGCTAACTCTGGCGGCTTTGCCTCCGCTCGTACCCGCAATTTTGAGCCAGCGCTAAACCTGGCTGCTTATACAGGTGTGGCGCTGCGGGTGAAAGGCGATGGACAGCGCTACAAGCTACTGCTGCGTGACGAAGATAGTTGGGATAGCCTCGCCTACGCCTATTCGTTTGACACGATCGCTCATCAGTGGGTGACGATTCAGATTCCCTTTGTGCAGATGGTGCCAGTGTTTCGGGCTAAAACCCAGCCCACAGCGCGATCGCTTAACGCTGCTCAGATTCGCTCGTTGCAACTGATGTTGAGCAAGTTTGAATATGACGGAGCACTGAATCCGCACTTTACACCCGGTGCGTTTTGCTTGCTGGTTGAGGCGATCGAGGTTTACAAAGAGCCTTAAGGCACTGCATCCATTACCAGGAAGGAAGAAGAGCTAGAAGTCAGAAATCTGTATGCTGTTTTCCCAGTCAGTTAGCGTTAGTCCACCTCAACCGAGGCTTACCTATAGCAAAAGGATGTAGCTTGCTTCCGCTCGGCGGTAGGATGAGGGCTGAATCGAAGCCCTTGCTCCAAGGACGTTTCAAGGTTGATGTCTGTCCTCATGTTCTCTTTGACTGCTAGAGAACAGCAAATTAACGGCACTGGGATTGCATTGGAGCAAAACTATTGGCACTTGATACCGATCGAACCCGTACGCGCAACCGTCTCAGACTGCTCTTGTTGGGTAAATTCTCTGTAGGGCGAGTGCTGCGATCAGTGCTTTTCATTTACCTGGCGATCGGTGGTTATGCCTTCTTTTTTGCCGATCGCCAGATCTTTCAACCGCAGCCTTCAAGCTATCAGGACGATCGGACAACGCTCAAGCTGACTAGCGCCCCCAAGATCCAAATCTCTGCCGTCTATCTACCGCACCCCAAGGCAACCTACACCGTCCTCTACAGCCACGGTAATGCCGAAGATCTGGGAGATGTTCGTCCGCGTTTAATGAAGATCCAGTCGATCGGCGTGAATGTTTTTGCCTACGACTACCGGGGCTATGGCACTAGCCAGGGTCGTGCTTCTGAGCAGGGTGCGTATCAGGATATTGACGCTGCCTACCGATACCTGACGACCACGCTGAAGCAGCCACCAAACCGCATCATTGTCTATGGGCGATCGGTGGGCAGCGGTCCCAGCATTGATTTGGCGACCCGTCAGGCTGTGGCTGGGCTAGTGGTTGAAAGCGGCTTCACAAGCGTCTTTCGGGTCCTTACCCAAGTGCCTCTTTTCCCCTTTGACAAGTTCCCCAATCTCAACAAAATTGGTGCTGTTTCCTGTCCTGTGCTTTTCATTCACGGCACTCGCGATCGCACAATTCCGTTTCTGCATGGGCAAGCCCTCTTCGATCGCGCCAAGCAGCCCAAGACCTTCCTAACGGTAGACGGTGCAGACCATAATGATATCGAGCAAATTGCCGGAGAGCGTTACACTCAGGCATTACGCACCTTCATCCAGACACTTGATCAGGCTGCACCATAGCCAAAAAGTTCCCAATGAAAAAGCCCGACGTAAATCGGGCTAGTCACTACTCTCTCATATCTGGAAAAACGTTCAGGCAAGTACAGCGTTGAGGCAACCGACACGAATTATTGGCAACGTGTACAGGCAAAAAGCAGGTACTTGCAGCAAAAAAGCTGTGTTCTAGAGATCGCCGCCGCTGGCTGCCAGCAGAAAAATCACAACAGGACCAGCGATAACGACCGCGGCTAACATCGCAAGCTGAATGATCGATTCCATGTCCTTACTCCCTATCAGTCATTAAGATAAACTTGAGGTGCGGACGTAACTTTTCCGCAACAACCAGATCTTATCTGGCTGCTGATGCCAGTTCTAAGAAACTTAACAAAAGTTAAAATAACAAACAAGCTTGAATGGGTGCCTCTTCAGTCGCTTGAACCATTAAGCTCGACAAGGACAATATTGATGAATCGAGTGTCAACCGCCAGTCCTAACCCTGAACCCGGAACATGTCACTTTGAAACGTTTTAACATAGATGACGGGGATGCAAAACCCTACTCTCAGCCATTTCTACGTGCACAAGGTTGCCTCACTCCTCTCCCCTTACCCCTCACCCCTCACCTCTCATGCCAACCTGGCGCTGTGTAAAGCAGTGTGGTGCCTGTTGCCACCTGAACCCCACCGATCGACCCGATTTAGAAGACTACCTTTCGCCCGCAGAATTGGCGCTTTACCTGAGCATGGTTGGCGAGGATGGCTGGTGTATTCACTTTGACAAAGCCAGCCGCGAATGCAGTGTTTATGACGATCGCCCCCGCTTCTGCCGTGTTGAACCAGACGTTTTTCACGATCTGTTTGGGGTAGAACCAACGGAACTCAATGACTTTGCGATCGCCTGCTGCCAGGAGCAAATTGAAGGTGTCTACGGCGATCGCAGTCTGGAGCAGCTCCGCTTCGAGCGTGAGGTGGGCATCGGACCCATTAGCAACATTGACCTTTAGGCACAAGTTGAAGATAATGAAAAGAAAATGAAAGCCAATTCCGTTTCTTTTTAGAGTTGCCGTGGAAGTTTCATCGTCTGCTGTTGACATCGCTCCGTTGCTAGAAACGACTCACCTGGTTAAACCGTTTGGCACAGCTTATCTCTTGACGGAACCAGTGTTGAGTGAACCAGAACCGTTGCCGAAGACTGAAGGCGCGTCCCATCATCCACTGACTGACAGCACGATCGCGCCGACGGTTGCCCCTTCTGCAACGGCTGAATTATTGTCGATCGCCCAAGACAGATCGATCGCCAAAGACGGTGCCAACTCCCAATGGAAAGTGTTTGGCACTACTTTTATCACGATCTTTTTGGCTGAACTGGGCGACAAAACTCAGGTGGCGACGCTCCTCATGTCTGCTGAATCTCATGCGCCGTGGATTGTGTTTACAGGCGCTGCTGCTGCGTTAGTGACCACGAGCCTGCTTGGTGTTCTCGTTGGTCAATGGCTGTCATCCCGTGTCTCGCCCAAAACGCTCGATACTGCTGCTGGCATTATGCTGGCGTTTCTTTCCCTCTGGCTCTTTCTGGATGTTATGAGGATGTAAGAGGAAGCTGGAAGGCAGAAGGCAGAAGGTAGAGGGCAGAAGGCAGAAGGTAGAAGGTAGAAGGTAGAGCGCAGAAGGTAGAGGGCAGGGGGCAGAAGGTAGAAGTTAAAAAAAGAATTGGGAGTCAGAAGCTACCTTAGCCGTTAGCCTTTAACCCAAAACGCTCCAGTACAGCGACCCGGATTGCAACTCAAAACTTAGAACTCAAAACTCAAAACTCAAAACTTCCTATGGATTGGCATCTCTTAGGCATCAGCTTTATCACCGTCTTTTTATCAGAGTTGGGCGACAAAAGCCAACTAGCTGCGATCGCTCTCAGCGGCAACTCAAAATCGCCTCGTACCATTTTTTTAGGCACTGCTGCTGCTCTTTTACTGGCAAGTCTGCTGGGTGTCTTTGTTGGTGAAGGCACCGCCTATTTTTTACCTGCACGTCTGGTCAAGCTGACGGCAGCACTAGGGTTTGCGGTGATGGCAATCCGTCTACTGTTCCCCAGGGCAGAGGCTTCTGAAACGTTAGAACGTGTCCCCGAAGCTTAAGTCCTCTACTTTCAGCTCTGCACCTTAAAATGAAGACTGAACGCTGGAGTAGAAAAACCTATGGCTGCTAATGTCGAGATTTATACCTGGAGTACGTGCCCCTTCTGCATCCGGGCAAAAGCACTGCTCGATCGCAAAGGTGTGGAGTATACCGAATATTGTATTGATGGCGATGAAGCCGCGAGAAGCAAAATGTCGCAACGCGCCAACGGACGGCGCTCTTTACCGCAGATCTTTATTGATGATCAACACATCGGTGGCTGTGATGACATAACAGCGTTGAATGCCCAGGGCAAGCTCGATCCACTGCTACAAATTAGCTAAATAACCAGCCTGCTAAACCGTCTGCCGTTCTCAGTGATGAGTTCGCAGCTACTCACTATGGCTCGGCTCAATTCCTTGCAATCTGACCATTGACCACTGACGAAGGGTAAACCCTGTGAAATTTGCATTCATCATTGACCCGATCCAGCGACTCGACCCTGGACACGATACCAGCGTTGCCTTAATGGAAGCCGCACAGGTACTTGGGCACGAAGTCTGGATCACGCAGGCAGCGCAACTAAGTGTTGTGGATGGCAAAGCCCTGGCACCGTTAGAACGGGTTGACCTTACGCCTGTAACACTGGTTGAAGGACTGTGGAGTGCGGCTAACCCGTGGTTTAAGGTGAGCGATCGCGCCCTCTTACCATTAGAGGCAATGGATGCTGTTTTTATGCGGACTGATCCGCCTGTGACGGTGCCTTACCTTTACGCCACATATATTTTGGACTATATCGATCCTGCTAAAACGTTGGTGGTCAACGCTCCCGCAGGCATTCGAGCCGCCAACGAAAAAATGTACGCGCTGCAATTTGCCGACGCGATTCCAGAAACGATTGTGAGTCAGGATAAGCAGGTGATCCGGCAGTTTGTGGAGCGCAAAGGCGTGGCAGTTTTGAAGCCTCTGGGCGGCAAGGCAGGAGAAGGCATTCTGATTCTAGAGGCGGGCGATCGCAACATTAACTCACTGGTCGAAATCAGCACGTACCAGGGGCAAGTACCTGTGATGGTACAAACCTATTTGCCAGAAGCAAAAGAGGGCGACAAACGCATTATTTTGCTGCACGGTGAACCGATCGGTGCTGTAAACCGGATTCCAACTGGCAACGAATTTCGGGGCAATATGGCAGTCGGCGGCAGAGTTGCCCAAACCACCATCACCGAAAGAGAGCTTGAAATCTGCGCCCAGCTTGCGCCCACGCTACGACGTGACGGTCTGGCGTTTGTTGGCATTGATATCATTGGCGGCTACCTGACTGAAGTGAATGTCACCAGCCCTACAGGCATCCGTGAAATCGATCGTCTGGACGATATCCGACTGGGGCAACAGGTCATTGAGTGGGTGGTCCGCACTCAACAGGCTAGTAACAAAGCGATCGCAACAACGCTGGCGTAACGGCTGCTTAGGCAACTGAAAATTTGCCCGATCGCTGTTGATGTATTCTTTAAGCCCCAAAACAGGTCAGTCTTCAAAACAAAATGGACAGCAACAAGCCCCCCGTTGCTGTCCATCTCGTTTGTCTTTTGGAGTTGGTATCTACGTGACCCAACCTGTTTCTACGGTAACGAGTGCAAAAGACAAATAGGTGAAGTCGTTATCAAGGGAGGCTAGAAATCCGTAAGGATTTTGTGTCTTTTGCTACCAATTGTCCCCTTGTCTGGCGCTAACCAATGCCTGTGCCCGTAAACGGAGTGCCCCAAAAGACCCAGTTTTCTTTATTAAATGGCGATCGCCACTTAGCAATCAGTGCCGACTCTAAGCGTTGGCGATCGCGGGTCTGCGTGGGTGCCAGCGACCAAAACGCAATTCCTAGCAAGGTTTCAAGCTGATTTTGGTAATGAACCTGCCGATAGTTCAGCAGGTAACGCTTGCAGTCATGTTCACCTTTCCATCGCTGTCCAGATTTCACCGTCTCGCCAACGTAGAGCAAAATTGGTAGCGTGTAGTCAATGACAAAGTAAAGTGCTGACACCCCCTGATCGCTAGCTTTCCAGCGCCAGAATTCTGTATTCTGCTGCGGCAAGCTAAACGGATCAAGACTATCGGGGTCTGCCTTCGGAGCAGGCGCATCAAATAAAGTGCCTTGCTGTAGTGGTTGCGCGATCGTCACCTGCTCCTGATAGTGAAAAAGCCGCTGCTTCCAGGTCTGCAAGGCTTCAGCGCTAATCTTCAGCCCTTCGGCTGGCTGGGCAGCGTAGCCCAATGTCTTTTGCTCAGACACCGAAAAAAGTGAAAGCTGCTCACGATACTTTGTCAAACCAACTGCTACCTATAGCGTTCTCCTTGTTAAGGGTACGCTATTAGTGCAAAAGTGGCACACGATGGGCAGAATCTGCGCCGAAGGGGATCTTGCGCTATGCAAGGAAAATCTAAAACGCTCCTTTCCCGTCGGAGTATGCCTGCTTCCCGAAGGGGATTTTTGCAAAGCCATCGCGACGATCGCTCCGCTCAACAGTACGCAAACGCAAGCAGACTGCCAAAATCAAAGCAGTCCGCCGCTATATGACTCCTAAGCGAACGTTCGCCTAACTTGCAATGCCTCTTGGTACGCCTTCCAGCGCCTCTTGCTCAGTTTCAAAGATCTCAAACACTGAGTCCATCATCGTCACTTCAAATACTAACTTCGCTTCAGGATGAACATTGCAAATGCGGAAGCTGCCGCGTACTTTGTCGGCATCGCGCATCCCGGCAACAAGCGATGTTAACCCAGAGCTATCAATAAAGTTAACCTGACCCAGATTGACGACGACATGGTGGCTGAGCTTAGAAATAGATTCCTGTAGCTTCAACCGAAACTGCCATGCTGTTGTGATGTCAAGCCGCCCCGTAGGCGTTAAAACGATGACGATCGTCCCGTCCTGGGTCGTATGGGTTTTCTGCTCCATGTGAATTGATTTTTGCTCCATAGGGAACACTTACCCTCTCCTAAGAACGGTGGTTATGTTGGTGATTTTAACCGAAGCGTTGCGCTGTGTCTCGACGATCAAGGTCTGTATCAGGCTACATGACCCCTTCAGCAATAGTTCCCTAGAGCAAGGCAATAACATCGCCCTTTAAACATGACCTGTTACACATTACAGGAGTAAACGAATAGGTGTGACCACCACACACCTTGCACAGGTGCAATATGGATGTAAGAAATATCCTACCAGTAGTTTACCCTAGACTTTCTGGGATGGTAATGTCCAGTTGACCCAATCTTGTGGTTTCAAGAAGGTTTCATACAGGGCAGCTTCGGGAGTGTTGGGTTCTGGGGTGTAGCCATATTCCCAACGTACAAGCGGCGGCAGCGACATTAGAATCGACTCAGTGCGTCCGTTGGTCTGCAAGCCAAAGATGGTGCCCCGATCGTACACGAGGTTAAATTCAACGTAGCGCCCACGTCTATAAAGTTGGAAGTTGCGTTCACGTTCGCCATACTCGTGTGAACGCCGCCGTTCCACAATCGGTAAATAAGCAGGCAAAAACGCTGTGCCGCAGCTTTGGATAAAGCCAAAGAGATCCTCCCAGTTGCGGTTCTGAACGGCACCAACAGACTGGCTATGGTGGGCCGCTGCCGTATCGCTCTGAGAACCAGGGTAAGTGACCGGGTAGAGAATGCCCTGCGTATCCTGGTAGTCAAAGAAAATACCGCCAACGCCGCGTGTCTCCTGACGATGCTTCAAGTAGAAGTATTCATCGCACCAGAGCTTAAATGTGGGGTAATACTCTGGATGGTGGCGATCGCACGCTTGCTTCAGCGCTTGGTGGAAGTGAACCACGTCTTCAGCAAAGGGATAGTAGGGTGTGAGATCAATCCCCCCACCAAACCACCAAACGGGACCGGCTTCAAAGTAGCGATAGTTGAGATGAACCGTAGGGATGTAGGGGTTGCGCGGATGTAAGACCATCGACGTGCCCGTGGCATAAAACTCATAGCCCCTGGCTTCTGGGCGCTGCATAACGATCGATGGCGGCAGATCTTTGCCCCATACTTCCGAAAAATTGACACCACCCTGCTCAAACACGTCGCCTTCTCGCATCACGCGCGATCGACCACCACCGCCATCTTCGCGTACCCAGCTATCTTCCTGAAACGTTCCCTTGCCATCAATTTCTGTCAAACCCTGACAAATCTGATCTTGCAAACTGCGGAGAAACTGGCTGACTCGCTCGCGCGAATCAGAGGGCGGAAGTGTGGTCGAGGTCGCCGACTCAGAGGTGGAAAAAGCAGTCATAGTCAATTTCGATCGCTCTAAATGCTTTCTTAGCGTACCGTGAATTGTACCTGTAACCAAGACTGTTGCGGATGTATGAATTAGTGTGAAGGGAAGGGTGAAGGGGTGAAGAGTGAAAGGTGGAAGGGTGGAAGGGTGAAGGGGTGGAAGGGTGAAGAGTGGAAGGTGGAAGAGAGAGCAAAGAGGTTTTTGAGTTCATTCTGCCTTTTGCCTTTTGCCTTTTGCCCTCTGCCTTGTGCCTTCTGCCTTTTGCCTTTTGCCTTCTACCTCCTTCTCCTCTCAATTCACCAAGCGCTCTAAATATCGTTCAATCAACAAAATGGCAACGATATCGTCGATCGGGCGCGGGATGGTACGAAACGATTGGGGAATGAGACTTCTTAGCCCTTGAGCCGGGTACATTTGCCAGTAGCGATCGCGGGCTTCCAGGCTGCTGTGTCGTTCATCTACCATGATGATGCGAAGTGGATCGGTGAAGGACTGTCCAAGTTTTTCCTTCCAATCCTTGGCAGTGGTTTGGTCGCCCATGATCAGCAGTGAAATCGGAAATTGGCGACGCAGTGTTTGAATGGTGTCGATCGCTGCCTCTGCCTCAACGACCTGATGGTAGAGCAACGTGCGATCGACTCCCAGCACTGCTAGACCACACTTGCGTCGCCCTGGATCGAAGCCCAAGATCACGGGTTGGTCAGAAGCGGGTGGTTCAGGTGGTGCAGAGGGGCTAGAGTGCATGGCATTGTGAAACGACAGAAGAACATCAAAGCAGAGCATTGCAGCACAAGGCGTTAGGGTTTTTGCCCATCAGTCGTTGGTGTATCAGTCATTGGTGTCAGGTTGTTTGTGCGGAGTATCACCCGCCCATTTTGAACGGCAACTAACTCAAGGTTAAGTGGTCCAGCCGTATAGATTATGTCTGCGGCAACTGCCCTTAACTCAACTGTTTGGTTGTACTGCTTTAACTGTTCAACAAAGGTGATGACATCTTGGATGCGCCCAATTTGCACCGAATCAGCTAGAATCCCGAGGTTGCGAGCACGGAAATTAGCACTGGCAAGGAGCAGATTGATCCGCTGTTGAAGCTCTTCATCTGGTGTAGCTGCTGGATTAAGTGAGGTGCCAGCCACAACATCCCCAGCCAGAAACACAACCCGATTACGCACGGCATCGGCAAAAACCTGAATCAACTTTTCGCCTACCAGATAGTTTGCGCTTGAGTAGATGCGAACAATGTAGTCTTGTCCATCATCAATTTGTTCAATTAGTTGTCTAACATCGGCGTTTGTAATTTGCACTACTTGTTCGGAGGCTCCCGGTCGCACGGAGCGCAGCGCTGCCTGATTTGCCTCTCGTAAGATTTGATCAACTGCTTCTTTGGCGGTCGCTGAGTTTGTTGTCCGAATTGCAACAGAAGCAAGCACTTGACCGCGTTGAATCGCAACATTGCCGACGCGTAAGCCCTCTGCCGTTAACCGTAACCGTTGGACATCCTGGACTAACGCTTCTTGCTGCTGTTCAAGGTCTTTGAGGCGTGCTTCACGCTGTTGAATAATTTGATCGCGTGCGCGCACTTCTTGCTCGCGTTGACTAATGACCTGATCACGTTGACTAATGACCCGATCGCGCTGTGCCTGCAATTGGCTAATCTCTGACCGCAGTCGGAGTGCCTGTTGTGAGACGATCGTCAGTCGGCTTTGGGTGCTGCTAAGTGCAGCCTGCGTTTTGGCTGTTTCTGCTTGAGCGCGCGATCGCTCAGCGATCGCGTCTTTCAGCGATTGATTGGTCTCGATCAGTTGCTTCTTTGCAGTGGTCAGTTGCTTCTTTGCCGCTTCGCGATCGGTACGCGATTTGGTTAGTTCGCTTTCAACTTGCCCTTTTTGGGTTCTAGCTTGCTCTAGCTCAGTGCGAGTATTACGCAAACGGCGTTGAATGGTGCCAAGCTCAAAAAGACCGGTTCGCAGTTGGTTGCTGGCAGCAAGTAAGACCCCCAGCGTGGAAGCTGAAATGAGAATACCTGTCATGATGGTGACAAGCGTGGCAGTCTTGCGAGGACGTAGCTTGAATAAACTAAGGCGAGCTTTGCCAACACGAGTGCCGATGCGATCGCCCAATGTGGCAATTACCGCACCAAGTATCAGCACTGCCACAATCAGAATTTCGCCGCCGGACACACTTACACTCCCACAAGCCCCTCTTCTACAGCACTATAAAGCTGCTGGGACGAATTCACATACAGCGTACCTTACCTCGTTAAATTTTGTAGCGCGTTGCAAAATTCGTAACTGTGAAAGATGTAAGGCGTGATGCGTGAGGGGATCATGAGGTAAAGCAATGAGGGTTACAAGGCTTAGATAAACACCTATCAGTCCTCCCGGGCTGGTCTTTCCCCGCAAGTCTATCGCTTCTGACAAGCTAACTCTCTCTGCTAAAAACCAAACGCTAAGTGAATTGCTGACTGAGCGTGACGGGGTTATGCACCGTGATTTTCTTCTTGTGGATGGAGATCATTTTGTCTTGTCGCAGATCACCAAGTAAGCGAGTCACGGTGACACGGGTCGAGCCGATCGCCTCTGCGATCGCCTGATGGGACAATTTGAGGTCGATCGTAATGCCGTCATTCGTTGGCATCCCAAAATCGCGGCACAGAATCAGCAAAAAGCTCACCAGGCGAGACCCCATATCTCGATGCGCCAGCGTTTCGATCATCATCTCGGTTTGCAGGATGCGCGATGAGAGACCACGCAGCAAAATCATAGATAGCTCAGGGTTATCCTTAAGCGCTTTCTCGACCTGCTCGATCGGGACTGAAAGTAGTTCTACAGGTGTAAACGCAACAGCATGATAAAAGCGATCGGACTTATGCCCCGTAATGAGCGATAGCACACCAAAGACGCTATTTTCTCGTAGCAACGCGACTGTGATTTCTTCACCCGCTTCGTACACTCTAGAAAGCTTGACCGCACCGCGCACCAAAAAATACACACGCTCTGCCGGGTCGCCTGGAAAGAAAATAGTCTTACCCCGTTCAAATGTCTCAACAACGGGTGGAAAAGCACCACCGCCCATTTGTCGAAATACCGATGCCAGCGGTCTATCTTGCGTCACTACCATATCCCCTTACCTGGTGCCCCCACATTACCCGCTCACACTGTCCAGTCCATACTGTCCAGCCCATACGACAGAAGACAAATTGAGACGATCAAGCGTTTGTAACTTAGAACACTTAAACCCACTCCAGTCGGCTTTTTTGTGCCTGATGTTACACATTCTTCTGCAAGCAGCCAGACCAAGTGGCTATCTGGCGCTTAGTCTAGCGCTTAGTCTGTTGCCTACCGCCAGTGTGAACGCAAAATCAGCGATCGTTTCAAATTACCCTAACAAGAACAAAATGACTCAACAAATTTTAGCGATCGACGACCGTTCAGCGGCTTGCTACCCTTGATGCTCCATCTTTGAGTATTCTTGAAGCACTCGAAGTTGCTGTTGAAGATAGATCGCCATGCTAGACCTGACCGGAAAAAATGCCCTTGTAACTGGCATAGCCAACAATCGCTCGATCGCCTGGGGCATTGCCCAACAGCTCCACAAAGCAGGCGCAAACATTGGCATTACCTACTTACCCGATGACAAAGGACGCTTTGAGAAGAAAGTGGCTGAACTGGTAGAACCATTGCAACCCAGCCTCTTTGTGCCTTGTAACGTTCAGAATGACGCTCAAGTTGAGGAAACGTTTGCCACTGTAAAAGAGCAATGGGGCAAACTCGATATCCTCATTCACTGCCTTGCCTTTGCCAATAAGGAAGACTTAACTGGACATTTTGTCGATACGTCTCGTGACGGCTTCGCCACAGCGCTCGACATTAGTGCTTACTCCCTAGTTAAGCTCTGTGCGGCTGCAAAACCGCTCATGACCGAAGGTGGCAGTATTGTCACCTTGACCTACCTGGGAGGCGTAAAAGTCATTCCTAACTACAACGTGATGGGCATTGCCAAAGCCGCGTTGGAAATGAACGTGCGCTATCTTGCCGCCGATCTGGGCGCTCACAATATCCGTGTCAATGCCATTTCAGCCGGTCCCATTCGCACTCTTGCCTCTTCAGCCGTGGGCGGCATTCTCGATATGATTCACCACGTTGAGCAAGTAGCGCCTCTACGTCGGACGGTCACACAGATTGAAGTTGGCAATGCTGCCACATTCCTTTGTAGCGACCTGGCAAGCGGCATTACCGGACAGATTCTTTATGTTGATGCTGGTTATGAAGTGATGGGAATGTCCGAAGCAAAGAGCTAGAGAAGCAAAGGCTAAGGGCTGGAGGCTCAAATTTAGCCCTTAGCCTTCAGCCTTCAGCCTTTTTCTAAAACCCCATTGCCCGCGCTACAGTATCCAACACTGGCTCAATGCCCTGACGAAGCTGGTTTTGGCTGTGCTTAATGGCAGTATCAGGATCTTTGAGTCCGTTGCCTGTAAGAACGCAGACTACAGTAGCACCAGAAGGAACTTGCTCTTTGACCTTAAGTAGCCCAGCCACCGAAGCCGCGCTAGCAGGTTCACAAAAGATACCCTCCTCAGATGCCAGTAAGCGATAAGCGTCTAAAATTTCAGCGTCAGTAACGGCAGCAAAACTTCCCTGACTTGCGTGTTGTACCGCGATCGCCCGATCCCAGTTTGCCGGATGCCCAATCCGAATGGCAGTGGCAAGCGTTTCTGGTTGTTCAACAGGTTTCCCAGTGACAAAGGGGGCGGCTCCAGCAGCCTGGAACCCCATCATGCGGGGTAATTTGGCACAGCGCTGTGCCTGATGATACTGGCAAAAACCCATCCAGTAAGCAGAGATATTGCCTGCATTGCCCACTGGGATGCAGAGCCAGTCTGGTGCATCCCCCAGCGCATCCACAATTTCAAAGGCGGCAGTTTTTTGCCCTTCTAAGCGATAAGGGTTGACTGAATTGACTAAGGTCACGGGATAATGTTCAGACATCGTTCTCACAATGCTCAATGCCTGGTCAAAATTGCCCTTAATTGCTAGCACCTCTGCACCATAGAGTAACGCCTGCGCCAATTTCCCTAGCGCCACGTAGCCCTCGGGGATCAGCACGAATGCTTTCATGCCACCGCGACGAGCGTAAGCAGCAGCAGCAGCAGAGGTGTTGCCTGTACTGGCACAGATCACCGCTTGCGCGCCTGCTTCTTTTGCTTTGGAGATCGCCATTGTCATGCCCCGGTCTTTGAAGCTTCCGGTGGGATTGAGACCGTCGTACTTTACAAGAACCTTTACTTGCCTGCCAATTTGAGCCGCGATCGCAGGCACGGGGATCAATGGTGTATTGCCTTCATGCAGCGTCACTATAGGCGTTTGGTCGGTAACAGGCAGATAGGGTCGATAGGCTTCGATTAACCCGTGCCAGCCTGCTTTTGCTGCCTGAGCAACAGGTCCAGAGCGAGCAGATGGCTGTGCGGGAGAGCGATGAGAGTCAGCAGGCAAAACAGTGGTCACAGGCTTTACGTGATCGAACTAAGCGGGTTTGCAGATGACAATCCTGGCGACTGTTAACCCTACCGATGGCGATCGACATTGCGTTGACCGCGTATGGTTTGGGCAGTCGTAAGTGGCATCAATCTCAGTTTAACCCGAACGCTCCTTTTCCCTCGATCGCTAACGTTTGTGTTACGACATCTTCCCCTTCAGGCGGGACTGCGCTAGTGCGTCCGTAATGGTTTTTAACTGTCAGGCAATTGTAAAAATACGCTCACAGTAAGGCTTGAGCGTCCTCGAAAAAATGAAGCATTGCAGTTGGTGTCGTCTCCGCTAACACTTTGTTTCCGTAATTTTGCCAGTTTCAAAACTGACTCCTGCGCTTACAGTTTGCGGATGGGATTGCTAAAATTTTGTGAAGTTTGGGTTAAGATTATACCTGCGGTGTGAGTGAGTACAAATGACTAGCCAAATTCTAACCAGCAACAGTTCCATACGTGTGTCTGGCTCCGAAGTGGAGCAACTGCAAACGCCACAACTTCAAGTACAGGATGCTGAAGCAATCGTTGTCGATCAGCAGCGTTCCCGCTTGATTGAAGCAATGAAGTCTCAGTATCAGTTGAACCAGCAAGTTGAGTTTCTGCATCTTCAAGCAGAAGCCGATTTGCTTTTAAAGCAGCTACAGGCACTTAAGCATCAACGTGCAGCGTCCTCAGCACAGTAGTTTGCTTGGTGCAGTAAAAGATCTTTTCAGGAGCAATCCATCCCTAAGGTGGGCTGTAAAGAAGGTGAGCGAGAAAGGGATGACTTGCCTCAGCGATCGCCCCCTCTAGCAATTGCTGAAGCAAGTAACCCCATGAATCAGTAATGCCATCGGCGATCGCACGGTTAATGCTTTCAAGTTTGCGGCGCGATCGTCTCATTGCCAGAGTTGCTACACAATCAACGACTCTAGGCAGCAGTGCTGTGCTGCTACGTCCAGGCTGCTATTGCCAAAGCCTACGTTGCATCAGGCTTTATACTTGGCATGGCTTCATCGGTTGACGTTGCTTATGCGCTCTTTCTGGTTTGACCCTTACCTTTGGATACACCTTGCGGGGTTAGCAGCACTCCCTATTTTTCTAGAGATCTGTTTGATCGGGTTTGCGATCGGCGATCCCCTCCTACCAGTGTGGCTAGAAGTTTTGCTGGTAGCTGTCGCGGGTGTTGTTCCTATCTTGTGGATGCAATGGCAGCGTCCGTTCTACATTTTTAGTGTGATGGCAGTGGCAGTGAAGCCAGAGCAACTCACCGATAACCAACGGCGGCTGTTAGTTCTGTTTAAATCGCAGCGCAATCGCGTGTTGGCAGCAGTGGTGCCAGTTTGCTTAGTTTTTCTGTTGTGGAAGATCTACGCGATTGCTCCGATCGCCGCACCCGTTGTTTCATTTCTGCCCAGATGGCGTTTCTTTGGGCTACTGCTGGCTGCTGGTGCCTTTCTTGCTAGCAATCTTTTCCTGCAGGTGCCTATCAGCGTGGCTAGCGTCATGTTGACCACTGACTCAGCGTTTGCCGCTACGCCCCCTCATCTGCTGGAGTCGATCCGACGCAGTTTTACACTGGTGGGTTTACGGGTCAATCGGTTTTTGCCGCCGCTTCGTTCTGACGTAAAGCCAGCCTTGGTCGAAACGGTGACAGCAACCGCTACTCAACCTACGATCGCCCCTTCACAAGCGTCCCCTGGTACTGATCCCCTTACTGATGATTTGTGGGTAGAGGCAGCAACTCCTGCGACCCCAGCATCGGAAATCGACAGTGATACTGTGACATCCGTTGCCAGCGACGAGGCAACAGGCAGCGAGGCAGATCAGCTTGCATCAGAAGTAGACTCTCAGTAAGTTAATGTCCCTACGGAGAATCCCTTTGGGGCTTGCTGTTCTCCCTGGCTCTTGCCAGAGGCTCAAATTTCACGCCTACAATAGAGTGAGTACCCTTTGGCTTTGCTATGAGTGATGATTTAGGGTCGCCCCAGCGCTTCCCCAGGGTGCCAAACGATCGACGGGTGGCAGCCTTTGCGATCGACTTTGGTGCAGCCTCTCTGTTCAGTACTCTGGGCGGAGCCAGCGCTATTATTCCTCTCTTTATCTTGAGCTGGTATGGGCTACGGGTCATTCTTGTTGTCAAAAACCAGGGGCAAAGTTTAGGACGGTGGGCGCTAGACATGAAAGTGCTGGACCCAAAGTATCGGGCTTTGCCAGGTTTGGTGGAGCTAACCAAACGAGAAGCGCTGACGGGTGGCGGTAGCCTATTACTGTTGCTGAGTATTGTGAGTCTCAGTCCCACTAATGGCTTGATTTTGATCGCGCCGATCCCGTTGCTGCTAGATTGTGGGTTGGCATTCCTGGATAACGACTTTCGGCAGGCGTGGCACGATCGCATTGCCCGCACCGTAGTGATTCAGACACGCCGGGGCTACTCACTCGACATCAAGCTTAAAAAAATGTTTGCTCAAGTGGGCGATCGTGTGAAATAATGGATGTTTGTGTATATTTCGTCCTTCTTCACTGATTTGTAGGATTATGGCTAAGGGTAAAGGTGTCCGCATTGTAATTACGCTGGAATGTACCGAGTGTCGCACCAACCCCGACAAGCGATCGCCGGGAGTCTCCCGCTACACTTCCACCAAAAATCGTCGCAATACCACTGCACGGATTGAGCTAAACAAGTTCTGTCCCCACTGCAACGGGCATAAGGTTCACAAAGAAATCAAGTAAGTCGCTATCGCCAGCGTTTGGTCGGCAGTCCGAATTACTTGACTACTGAATCCTTACTACTCCTGCAGTTTACTGACCACTGACTACCGATCAACTACCATGACTTACTTTCGTCGCCGGGTTTCGCCCGTTAAGCCCGAAGATCCCATTGATTACAAAGATGTTGATTTGCTCCGCAAATTTATTACCGAGCGCGGTAAGATTTTGCCACGCCGGATCACGGGTCTGACTGCCAAACAGCAGCGTGCGCTCACACAGTCCATCAAGCGTGCGCGTATCATCGCCTTATTGCCCTTCGTGAACCAGGAAGGGTAGGTTAAGGAATAGGGTATAGGGGGCAGGTCTTTTAAGGTTTCGCTTCGGCGGCTTGAAGATTTTTTCTTACTCTCTTCACCTGCATCCCGTACCCAGTTCTAACCGTACACCCCCATACTTTGATGGAGAAGGGCACCCTTGTTGAATTCCGTCTTGGCAGTGAGCGTCGCCTTGCTGTTGTAGAGCGTCCAGAAGGCAAAAAACACTGGATTGCTACTGACGATCGTGGTCAGTCACACACGCTTCATCCCCGTCAAATCACTTACGAAGTGGAGGGAGCCTATAAGCCAGCAGATATTGCTCCCTTCTTGAAGGCAATTCAGCCCTACCTGGATCCGTCTAACCTGGAAATTGCCTGGGAACTTTTGGTGGAAGACGGTGAAGCCGCTGATCCTGCGACAATGGCACTACTGCTTTTCTCGGATCAAGCGCCACCTCTGAGCTACGCTGCCCATTGCTTGCTGAGTGACGATAAGCTCTACTTCAAGCTGAAAGGCGATCGCTACGAGCCTCGCCCTCAAGCTCAGGTGTTAGAGCTAAAGCACCAGTTAGAGATGGAGGCGCAACGGCAGCAGGAGTGGCAGGAATTTTTAACACGGGTAGAAGAGTCGTCGGTAGGGAACTCTGTTGAATGGCAGCAGAGCGATCGCCCTCGTCTGGATGCCCTTGAGCGTTTTGCTACGTTTGGTGAAGAAGCGACCCACCGCGCACCCGCTTTAGAAACCTTGTTACACTTGAAGCGATCTGAGACATCCCAGGCTGCGTTTCAATTACTGGTCGAGATGGGGCTGTGGAGTGCCCATGAGAACTTGGCGTTGCGGCGTAGCCAGATTCCAGTTCACTTTCCTCCCAGGGTATTGGATGTGGCCCATCATTGTTTGACCTCTCCGCCGCCTGACCTCAACGCCGATCGCCTGGATTTAACTCATCTCAAGGTCTACACCATTGATGATGAAAGCACGCTTGAGATCGACGATGGTCTCAGTCTGGAATATCTTGAAGACGGTGTGCAGCGATTGTGGATTCACATTGCTGACCCAACTCGCTGGCTGTTACCTGGTGACGAACTAGATTTAGAAGCCCGTCGCCGCATCACAACGCTGTACTTGCCGACAGGTATGATTTCGATGTTTCCGGCAGAGCTAGCCACTGGACCGATGAGCTTGGTGCAGGGGCAGGTTTGCTGTGCGCTGAGTTTTAGCGTCATTTTGAGTCCAGAAGGCGCAGTGCAGGACTACAGCATTTATGCCAGTCTCATTAAGGCAACCTATCGCCTTACCTATGATGATGTGGATGAAATGCTGGAGCTTGGTGTACAGGCGGAGTCAGAATTAGAGGCGATCGCACGGTGGGCAAAACGCCGTCAAACCTGGCGGCAGTCCCAGGGTGCCATCAGCATTCATATGCCAGAGTCGTCTATTAAAGTCTATGACGACGAAATTACGATTCAGGTCTTGAATGATTCAATGGCACGCCAGTTGGTAGCCGAGATGATGATTCTCGCGGGTGAAGTTGCTGCTCGTTATGGACAGGCGCACAATTTGCCTATTCCTTTCCGCAATCAACCGCAGCCAGAATTGCCGTCTGAAGAAGAGTTGCTGCAACTGCCATCGGGTCCGGTACGCTCGTGCGCGATTCGGCGATGTATGCCCCGTAGTGAACTGAGTATTACTCCCGCTCGACACGCCAGCTTGGGATTAGATACCTACACTCAAGTCACGTCACCCATCCGGCGCTATAGCGACCTGCTATCGCATTTTCAGATTAAGGCGCATCTTCGTGGTGCCCCCCTTCCCTTCTCAGCCGAAGCGGTAAAGGAGCTAATCCTGAGCATTAGTTCTGCTGCCTACGAGGCTGTGCTAGTGGAACGTCAGACCAACCGCTACTGGGGTCTGGAGTTTCTACGGCGCAATGCAGATGAAATTTGGGATGCCCTTATGCTGCGTTGGCTAAGGGAACATGAGAATCTGGGGTTGGTGCTGCTAGAAGATCTGGGTATGGAGCTACCAATGCGGTTTACCCGACCTGTCACTCCGGGCGATCGCCTTGAGCTGAAAGTTAGCCATGCTGATCCTCGTCAGGACATTATTCATTTTCAAGAAATGATGTACCAGGAAGCTCAGGCAAAAAGTTAGAAGGTAGTGAGAAGGTAGGCAGTCGGTGGCTTTTTAGCTCGTCACCCTACTGCCTCTTGCCGACAACTGGCTGCCCGTCTACCCCACCTGTGTCTCTTGGTAGACTGGTTTGTTTACCCCCAAACCAGAGATGAAGAACTCAAAGCGGGTATAGCTCAACTCCACTAAATCGCCATCGTTTAGAAACCGTTGCTCCAAAGCAGCCAAGCGCCGACAGTTGACGAATGTGCCATTGCTACTGCCTACGTCCATAATGTAAAAACCACGATCGGGGCAATGCCCAATCACCGCATGACAGCGAGAAATGGATGAGCTTTTGATCGAAATCGCACAGGTACTGTTGCGCCCAATTAACCAGCTTGAGCCGACTGCTGTTACTTGGGTTGCACGATCGTCCGGTAGATTAGTGGTTAAAAAAGCAGTACGACCTGTGCTTACTGCCTGAATATAGAGAGAACTAACTTCACAACGGCTAGAAGCATTTAGAACCGGTTCAATAATGGTTGCGACCTGACTAAGATTGGGACCGCAGTCCTCAAGCAAGCATTGAGAGAGAGACGGATTGTTCTCCAAAAAATTAAGAGTGCGTCGATCGGAGTCACTAGAGGGCTTCAGGTTCAACATAATTACTATCTGGATTAAACAACTTCTTTGCGAAAATAGTTAACGCCTGAGCCATCTATCACTTGAAGCACTGATTACGACAGCGCAACTATTACAGCAGCCGTCAACGATCAGAAGGAACAAGACAACACGAAGGCTCTGAGACTGAGATGCTTACCTTCTATTTAGTTACAAACTACTTAGTTACGGAATGCTGTACGTAAACGATGTAGCCTACAGCACTGCTATCTGAGTCGTTGGCTATGCTCTACAGTTGATGTTGCCTCCTCAACTCCGATTGGTATCGACCCTGAATCCTGATGAATAAACGCAGTTTTGCTGCTGGGCTTCCAGTGGTATCACCCTTAGGGGGGATGCATGTCGCTATGTAGACTAAACAACACAGTTGAAGCTGATGACAACCGTGAACTAAAACAACTTGTCAGACGCTTTACATAGCTACGTAGGTTTACAGATCTTCTTGAAGGTGATGTTAAATTTTCTTTGTATAAGCTTAAAATCGAATGCTTTTGTAGAGCTTTGATAAGAATAGACGATGAAAAACGCCCTATACGCTTGGAACGTCAGTGATAGCACGTCTTCCACTCATGCCTCACGGACTCTTAGGAGTGGGTTAAAGCGGACGATCGTAACGTTACAAGCATTGAAATACTCACGTTGTATCATTGCCGCATTGGATCGCCTGTTTCCTAACCGTAGGGTAGCGTTACAGGCTTTTTGAGAAAGTCCTACACAGCGTTTCAGTAGCGTTACGGTCTCCGCCCTTAGAAACGCGGATTGAATGAGGTGCACTGCCTTCTGTCGGGACGTTCCATGGAACGTCCCGACAGAAGGGAGATCTTTCATGTTCATTAATCCACGATCCTCAGGAAAGATGATGTTTAAGCCAAAAGGCAAGTAACGGCATCGTGATGCGATAACCGTAGTCTGGTCCGTAAACAAGACCTTTTTGTTCCAGGCTGGCTAGAGCGCCCTGAAGTCCGCCGCCTCTCGACAGCTTGTGTTTCTGAATATACTCCCGTGAGTGTGGGCTGTCTGTGGGGTCAAGCGCTAAACTTTCAAGCACTCGTACCTGGCTGGGCGGCAGCAGCAAGATGAGTGATTCAAAGGTTAAGGATAAATCTTCCACCAGTGCCAGCGTGCTGCGGTAGACATGGTGAGGATCAACGATGTGGGCTTTGAGCGGTTTTGAGGCTGGCTGGTCAGTGCTAGAAGTCGTTGCTGAAATGCGTCCATTCTCAAACATATGGTGATCGAGCCAAAGACGACGTGCAAGGGCGATCGCGTCTCCCACATGCCCTTGCACAACGGTCAAGAACAGTTCCAGTGCCTCACTTTCAGGTTCAAACTGTAGCCCTTCGGTTGCCATTGCTGCCACAATCCAAGGGCACAAGGCTGCATCCTCCAGTGGTCCCAGGAAGACAACCTGCACCTTGCTGTCTTGCACCCAACTCTCTGCTACGGTGGCTATGAGGGCGTAACTCACCTGTGTCTGCTGCTGAATTTCTTGTCGCAGGTAGCGCTGCCACTTCCCTGACCGATCCCAGGAACGAATATGGGCAAAGTTGAGAAAAACAAGCACCACACGACAGCCAAGCCCTTCTGCCATCGCTTGTGGCAGCGCCAGCAGACTTTGAAACAGCAGCCATTCATCCTTTGGCGCAGAATGCCAAACAAGCCGAGCTTGCCCTCTAGAGAGTGTCTCTAAAATGATGGGTTGTTGTTGACTCCACTGTTGCAGCAGTTCTCGCTCTGCGGTTGCCTGGAACGCTGCGGCAACACCTTCGGCTAGCAGTTGAAGAAACCGATTACTATCGGTCGCACGCAAACAGTCAATCTCAATCACTCTCGCCCCAACCATTTGGGCTGCATGACGCAGCAACGTCTGGCGACCGCTGCCTGGTACTCCTGCGAGCAGCAAATCACCGTCTGTAGCCAAAATCTGACTGACCTGCTGCAACTCCTTTTGTCTGCCAAGGAGCGTTTTTGGCGTAAACGGATTCACAACCATTGTGAGGAAAAAAGGGGGCTTGAGAAAGGGTTTAGGTGGTGTATGATCGCTTCACACTATTTAATAGTGCCGATTATTTGCTTTAGGCACTATGATCAAGTGCTGTAGGTGTTATAGCATTCTCTGCCATTCACTATGACTGTTAAATCCTCTTCACCCGGACCCGCATTAACCTGGCATACTCTTGGTGTGCGGCAGACTCTAGACCAATTTCAAACCGATCGTCAGTCTGGCTTGACTTCTCAGCAAGTGACCGCCCAATTGGAGCAATACGGCACCAATGAATTGATTGAAGCGGGTGGACGCAGCACTTGGGAGATCTTACTAGACCAGTTCACTAACATCATGCTGCTGCTGCTGATTGCGGTGGCACTGATTTCTGGACTGCTAGATTTCTTTGATTGGCGAGCCGGTAAGCTGAGTCCGGGCGAAATTCCCTTTAAGGACACGATCGCCATTATTGCGATCGTCATCTTAAATGGACTGCTGGGCTACTTTCAGGAGAGCAAGGCAGAAAAAGACCTGGCAGCTTTGAAAAAACTGGCATCATCAAGGGTGCGGGTAATTCGGGATGGCAAGACGATCGAAGTAGACTCGAAAGAGCTGGTTCCTGGCGATGTCATGCTTTTGGAGGCAGGTGTGCAGGTGGCAGCCGATGGTCGCTTGATCGAAGCTTCTAACCTGCAAATTCGGGAGTCGGCACTAACGGGTGAGGCGCAAGCAGTCAGTAAGCGTGTCGAGACGGAACTGCCAGCAGAAACGCCGCTGGGCGATCGCATCAATCTGGTTTACCAGGGCACTGAAGTACTCCAGGGTCGGGCAACAGCCGTTGTAACCGGCACAGGAATGCAGACTGAGTTAGGGCGTATCGCCACCATGTTGCAGTCGGTGGAGGCAGAAGCCACGCCGTTACAAAAGCGGATGTCACTCCTCAGCAAAGTGTTGGTAACGGGTGCATTGCTTTTAGTTGCCCTTGTGGTGCTTGGCGGCATTAGTTATGCCACCTGGCAAAGTGGCAAAAATTTCCTGGCAGTGGCGCTGAGTGATGTCGGCAAAGAGTATCTGGAAGTCTCGCTCAGTATGGCAGTAGCGATCGTTCCCGAAGGTTTGCCAGCCGTCATTACAGTCACGCTGGCGTTGGGGACGCAGCGGATGGTTAAACGACAAGCGCTGATTCGTAAGCTACCTGCCGTTGAAACCCTTGGCTCGGTCACCACCATCTGTTCCGACAAAACAGGGACGCTGACGCAAAATAAAATGGTCGTGCAGCTACTCCATACCAGCAGCACCTCTCTCAGTGTCACAGGTGATGGCTACAGACCCACAGGCGAATTTGCGCCTGTCGAAGCCAACGCTGCCACGGTTGATCCGCAAGAGCAGCCTGAGCTGTTGAACCTACTGACTGCCTGCACGGTCTGTAACGATGCGGTTTTGCAGGAAGAGCAAGGCACCTGGATTATTTTGGGCGACCCGACTGAAGGGGCATTGCTGACCCTGGCAGGTAAGGCAGGGTTTGAAAAAGATCAATGGGCAAGCAAGCTACCGCGTGTCGCTGAGTTTCCTTTTTCTTCTGAGCGGAAGCGCATGAGCACGATCGTCGAAGTGCTGGACACTGATCCTGCCCTTACTGGCGATGGCTCTCACTACATCATGTTTACAAAAGGCTCCCCTGAGCTGATTCTAGAGCGTTGTACACAAATCCAGGTGGGTGATACGGCACAGCAGATCGCCGAAGAGCAGCGCCGCCAAGTTTTGGAACAAAATAACCAGATGGCAGGGCGTGGGCTGCGCGTTTTGGGTTTTGCCTGCAAGCCGTTGACTGCCATTCCGCCGGAGGGGTCTGATGAAGTCTCAGAGCGGGAATTAGTTTGGTTGGGGCTGATAGCCATGCTGGATGCCCCTCGTCCAGAAGTGCGTGAT
>JBGTJW010000689.1:0-6884 GCA_041744955.1 Stenomitos sp.
AAGCTTGAGCTTGAGGCAGTGAGGTAACTGCTTTCAACAAGCAAAAGTAATTGCTATACTACATGAATACTACAAATGTCGCTTGATTCAGTTATAGCGATAGCTCGTACCTCCGTCTCGGCTTCAACCATGGCACCACCCTGGTCTGGAGACCTCGCCTAGAAAAAGGCTACCTGATTTATGGTAGGTGCTGGCTCCAGGCGTTAAAACGCTGATCATTCGCATCCATCCCTCAACCCTAGTCCCCAATTCCATGACTGTGACAGAACCCGGCTCTTATAAAGACACTGTTAATCTTCCAAAAACCGACTTTGATATGCGCGCCAATGCGGTCAAACGGGAACCGGAACTACAGGCATTTTGGGACGAGCAACAGCTATACCAACGTCTGTCGCAGGAGAATCCCGGCGACTTGTTTGTCTTGCATGATGGCCCCCCCTATGCCAACGGCTCGTTACACATGGGGCATGCACTCAACAAGGTGCTGAAGGATGTCATCAACAAGTACCAGTTGCTGCGGGGACGAAAGGTACGCTATGTGCCGGGTTGGGATTGTCATGGCTTGCCGATCGAGCTTAAGGTGCTGCAAAATCTCAAATCGGACGATCGCAAAGCGCTGACACCGTTAAAGCTACGGCAAAAAGCCAAAGAATTTGCTCTTAAAACCGTCGATCAACAACGACAAAGCTTTAAGAGCTATGGCGTTTGGGGCAATTGGGAGCAGCCGTACCTGACCCTGAAACCAGAGTACGAAGCCGCCCAGATCGGCGTGTTTGGGCAGATGGTGCTCCAAGGCTACATCTACCGGGGCTTAAAGCCTGTGTATTGGAGTCCCAGTTCTAAAACGGCACTGGCAGAGGCAGAGCTAGAGTATCCCGAAGGGCACACCTCGCGCAGCCTTTATGCCGCATTTGAAATCAAGCAGCTTTCACCTGCGCTCATGATGGGGCTAGATTCCTTCATGGGCAGAGGTGAGTTGGGCGTAGCGATCTGGACCACGACTCCCTGGACGATCCCCGCGAACCTGGCAGTGAGCGTCAACCCAGAGCTGATCTACGCGGTTGTGGAGGTGGGCGAAAACGCGCCCGGTCGCTTTAAGTACCTGATTGTGGCGAAAGATCTGGTCGATCGCCTCTCAGAAGTCCTCGGCACCACGCTGACTGTACAGGCAACAATGGTGGGCAAAACGCTGGAGCATACAACGTATCAGCATCCTTTGTTCGATCGCCGGAGCGAAATCGTGATCGGTGGCGATTATGTCACCACGGATGCCGGTACGGGTTTGGTGCATACTGCTCCAGGGCATGGTCAAGATGACTATCTTGTGGGTCAACGCTATGGCTTGCCCATCCTTGCGCCTGTGGATGATGACGGCAACTTTACCGAAGAAGCCGGACCGTTTGCTGGGCTTAATGTGCTGGGCGACGGCAATACGGCTGTAATTGAAGCACTACAGGAGGCTCAGTCCTTACTGAAAGAAGAACCCTACGTTCACAAATATCCCTACGACTGGCGCACCAAAAAACCAACGATCTTTCGGGCAACGGAACAGTGGTTTGCCTCTGTAGAAGGCTTTCGGGATCAGGCATTAGCAGCGATCGCGGCTGTCCGGTGGATTCCGGCTCAGGGCGAAAACCGCATCACGCCAATGGTGGCAGAGCGATCGGACTGGTGCATTTCTCGTCAGCGGAGTTGGGGTGTGCCGATTCCCGTCTTTTACGACGAGGACACTGCGGAGCCATTGCTGACTCAGGAAACAATTGCCTATGTGCAGGCGATCGTCGCTGAACATGGTTCCGATGCCTGGTGGGAATTGCCCGTCGAAGAACTGCTGCCAGAGGCTTACCGGCATAACGGTCACACCTACCGCAAAGGCACCGACACGATGGATGTCTGGTTCGACTCCGGCTCCTCCTGGGCAGCGGTGCTACAGGAGAGGAGTGAGCAGGAGAGGGGTGAGGTGTCAGACCATTCACCCCTCTCTCCTCTCTCCTCTCCCCTTACCTACCCCGCCGACCTGTACCTCGAAGGCTCTGACCAGCATCGTGGGTGGTTCCAGTCCAGTTTGCTGACCAGCGTAGCGGTGAATAATTGTGCACCGTACAAAACTGTGCTGACCCACGGCTTTGTGCTGGATGAGCAAGGCTACAAAATGAGCAAATCGCTGGGCAACGTGGTTGATCCCATGATTGTGATTAACGGGGGCAAAAACCAGAAGGAAGAACCGCCCTACGGTGCTGATGTGCTACGGTTGTGGGTTTCGTCTGTCGATTACTCCTCCGATATGCGTCTGGGCAAAACCGTCCTGAAGCAGATGGCGGACGTTTACCGCAAGATCCGCAATACGGCGCGTTTTTTGCTGGGCAACCTGCATGATTTTGATCCGGCTAAAAATGCCGTGCCCTATGAGCAACTGCCAGAACTCGATCGCTACCTCCTCCATCGCATCACCGAGGTTTTCACTGAAGTAACCGATGCGTTTGACAGCTTTCAGTTTTTCCGCTTCTTCCAAACGGTGCTGAACTTTTGCGTCGTCGATCTGTCTAACTTTTATCTCGATAGCGCCAAAGATCGGCTGTACATCAGCGCTGAAGATTCGCCCCGTCGTCGCAGTTGCCAAACCATTCTGGCGATCGCCCTCGAAAACCTGGCAAAGGCGATCGCGCCTGTCCTCTCGCACATGGCAGAAGACATCTGGCAAGCGCTACCCTATGCCACTCCGCATACGTCTGTTTTTCAAGCAGGCTGGGTCACGGTGAATGACCAGTGGCACTCGCCAGCACTGGCTACCAAATGGCAAACCCTCGCCCAAAGCCGCGATGAGGTCAACAAGGTGCTTGAAAAAGCCCGCGCTGACAAAGCGATCGGTTCATCCCTGGAAGCAAAACTACTGCTGTATACCGCCGATGCCCAACTTAAAGAGACACTACAGGCACTTAACCTCTCCGACAGTCTGAGCGGTAACGGCGTAGACGAACTCCGCTACCTATTTCTTACCTCTCAAGTGGAGCTGTTGGACACAGTCGATCGCATCACGGGTCTCAAGTACAGCGCTCAGGCAAACGCCCTCCAAATTGGCGTTGTGGATGCGGATGGTAAAAAATGCGATCGCTGCTGGCATTACTCCACCCACGTTGGCGAAGCGGCTGAACATCCCTTACTCTGTGAACGCTGCATTCCAGCGCTGGAAGGGGCATTTTAAGCCAAAGGCACACTCGTCTTTAATCGCCTTACTACGGAAGAGCTTAGAAGCTGAAACGTCCTGCCCTAAAGGGTTGTGGGCTAAGTTGGCTATGCGATGATTGGGGTTCATAGCAACTGAGCAGGCGATTCATAGCATCGAAAGACCAGATGCATACATCACCTTTTGGTATGAAATTAGACTTATGGAGGACGACAAACCTTACTTTAGGTTTGATAGTATTCACTTAGTTTTTGCGATGTGATTCTGCGAGGTACCGAGCTAGCTGATCTTACGCTGGGGTAAAGGTAATACGAATAAGAAGCAATCAGTAATGAGCAAATGTTGATTTATTGCGCCATTTGCAAATAGCTGAACTATAATCACGGCACACATTTGAATTCACAATGCTAGAGGCTTAAGCTATGAACAAGAGTGAATTAGTCGATGCGATTGCTGAAAAGGCATCCATTACGAAGAAAGATGCAGATTCAGTGCTGAGTGCGGCAGTCGATGCCATTATCGAAGCGGTCGCTGCTGGCGACAAAGTGACGTTAGTTGGCTTTGGCACCTTTGAGGCTCGTCAGCGCCAGGAACGCGAAGGACGCAACCCTAGCACAGGCAAGCCGATTAAGATTCCGGCAACCACTGTCCCGGCATTCTCAGCAGGCAAGTTGTTTAAGGAAAAAGTGGCTCCAGCCAAAGAGGAAAAACCAGCAGAGGAGAAAGCCGCTAAGTCAAAAGCGAAGGCGAAGAAGTAACCCCTTGTGCGATCGCGCTGAGGGGATGAACGATCGTCAAAGGACTGGGTGTTCATAAGCACTGTCAGGGCGCAGTGTTTTGATCCGTCTAGAGTGCTCAGGCTTTTCAGGAACAAGGCTTGAGGGCATCACCTTAACATTGGGCAGGTTTAATCGATCGCTGCATTGCCAACGAACAGCGAACGTTAGTCTGCCCTTTTACGTCTGGTTGCCTTGAGACAATGAACTACAGCAAAAGGATGAAGGATGTAGCTTGCTTCCGCTCGGCGGTAGGATAAGGGATGAATCGAAGCCCTTGCTCAAAGGACGTTTCAAGGTTGATCTCTGTCCTAACATTCGCTTCGACTGCTATATCAGACGGCTCTGTTTCTGCTTCTTACTCATTGCTTACTCATAGGGAGCATTGCCATCTGGGCACGAACCAGAGCATCTGCACCTACTCATTGTTAGCCGTCTCAGGCAGGGCTGCAAATTCGTAGCGGTTCTTGCCCAGATCTTTGGCGGAGTACATGGCACTATCTGCCTCCTTGACCAGTGCATCAACGGTTAGCCCATGCTGGGGATAAAGGCTGATGCCAATGCTGGTGGTGACAAAAATAGTGTGACCCTCTATGACAAACGGTTTGGCAAGGGTCTGAAGAATTTTTTCGGCAACGCGGGCAGCACCTTGAGCCATGGGAATCGCGGGGAGAATGATTGTAAATTCGTCTCCTCCTAACCGAGAAACCGTGTCACTGCCGCGCAGGCAACTCGTCAGGCGTTTAGCCACTGCTCTTAGTAATAGATCGCCAACATCATGCCCGTGCGTGTCGTTAATGGGCTTAAACCCATCCAGGTCAAGGAACAGCAGTCCAACCGGCTGATTATTTTCCTTTGCCCACTCGATCGACTGGTCGAGGCGTTCGTGAAACAACTTACGGTTTGGCAGTCCAGTGAGTCCGTCATGGTTTGCCAGATAGCGCAGGTGGCTAGCCGATCGCTCTAAGGTGGCATTGGAACGGATGAGTTCGGCGGCAGTGCGTTTTAGCTCGTCCTCCATGCGTTTACGTCCGGTAATGTCGCGTATGACACCCACGAGAAAGAGGTTGCCAGCCGCATCTTTGTGGAGCGTGCGCTTCGTCGCAATGTAATGCGTTACGCCCCACTGATCGGTAAAAGTCTCCCCATGTTCGTGTTCGTGTCCGCTGCTAAAAACAAGCTGATCCTGCTCACGAAAGACGGCTGCTTCCTCCTGAGAAAACACGTCATAATCTGATTTTTCGAGTAAGTCTTCAAGGGGATAGCCGAGAAACTTGGAGTAAGCCTGGTTCAGCACAATCCAGCGATGCTGCCTGTCTTTCACAAAAATCGGATCGGGAATGGCGTTAATAATTTTGCTGAGAAACTCTTTGGAACGCTTCAGTTCTTCTTGCAGATGGGCAACGTGCGCCAGGATCACGATCGCGGATCCTGCCAGCGCGATCATGGGTGGCACTAACGGCACCCACCAACCCCACAGAAAGCCCAGTACGCAAAAACCTGCGAGGCTACCGCCCGCTACGAGCAGCTTGAGGGCGACGTGAAACGGCGATCGCAACGTCCAGCTTACTTGGGCACCGACCCAAGCCCAGACGAAAATCCATACCCACTCCAGTGGTTCTGCCCAAACATTGACAGCAGTACGCCCTTGTAGCGCAGCACTGATGATCTGACTGGCAAAATTGGCTTGCAACTCCACTCCAGACGTAGATTGAGGCGATGAGTTAACCAGTTCCTTGCTGTAGGCAGTTTGAAAAAAATCGCGCAGGCTGACGGCAGTAGAACCAATAATGACAATGCGATCGCGCAACTGCTCAGGCTTTACTCTACCCTCCAAAACATCCGTCAGCGAGACGCTGGCAAACGTACCTGCTGCGCCTCGCAAGTTTGCCAGAATTTGATAACCACCCGCATCGGCATGAGTATAAGCACCATCACTAGCCTCAAACCGACGAAACTCAGCCTGACCAAGCTGCAAATAGCGCGTACCGCTGGTGGCAGCTTGAGGCGTGATGCCGTCGTGTGCTAGATAGGCAAGGGCGATCGTCAGCGCAAAGCTTTGATGGCTTTTGCCGTCGACACTCCAATAGAGCAAGCTCCGTCGTACTTTGCCATCAACATCGAACACCAGATTATTAAAGCCAATCTGTTGCCGTGCGGCGAGCAGGGGTGGGGCGGGTACGCCTACATTTGCCTGGTCTTTGATTTGCTCAATACCAACCAGATTAGGCAGCGTACGATAGATCTCCAGCAGCTCAGCATAACCTGGCTCGACGGGCAAATCTCGGTAGATGTCTAAACCGATCACACGCGGCTGATAAGACTGAAGCTTGGTCAGCAACTGCACCAGGACGTGATCAGGAATGGGCCATTTGCCCACGCGCCGCAGATCCAGCTCATCAATGCCCACAATGACAATGCGTTCATCGATCGGCTCTGCTGGACGCAGGCGAAACAGTGTATCGAATGCGCTTAACTCCGAGGCTTGCCATAGCCCAGTAAGGCGAAGGATGATCACGCACCCGGCAACACCTGACGACGCAAGGAGAACCCTGCTGGTCTTAAAAAATCTCTGCTTTAGCCGCGTCCAGCCAGGCATTTTGCTACGTCGCTGCATGGTGAGTTTGTTCATTAACGTCGGTCCATCACCAGTGCTCGATCGTGTCACACAAGACAGCTTGCCCCACCAGGAACAGAATCTACCCTCCTGAACGTGCCAATGATACAAGGTTTTACCAATCTCAAAAAAAGGGCGATCGATCAAAGGTTATAAGCGCTACCGACTGTCTGCCCTTACAAAAGATTGGCTCCAGGCACAAACCATAAGGTGCGACGGCTCCACACCCCCGGTGGCTGACAGAGTAAGCAGTGACAGAGTAAGCAGGTGTAACGAAGCAAGCACCCTAGCCAGGTCGTTAAGATCC
>JBGTJW010000690.1:0-7344 GCA_041744955.1 Stenomitos sp.
CGTACAAAACTGGCATTTTCATAGTTTTGACAAACAAGGAATAGAAAATTTTCTGCTAGAGTAGGCAATGCTCAAAATGAGGTTTGGAAGCATGGCGAAAACACTCAGCTTGTTTGAATCAGAGCGATTAACGTTACCAAAAAGTATCGAACTATCAATAGAGTCACTTTGTCATTACGGCTCCCTCTATGATCACTGGGCAGTTAGCTTTTCAGGTGGTAAAGACAGCAGTGCTACCGTTACACTCGTCACTCACTTAATTGAAACTAAACAAATCCCCAAACCAAAAAGTCTCACAGTTTTATACGCAGATACTAGACAAGAATTACCACCTCTTCATACTGCTGCAATGGGAATTTTGGCAGAACTACGAGAACGAGAATTTGATACTCGCGTAGTTTTACCAGACTTAGACTACCGATACTTTGTCTATATGCTGGGTCGTGGTGTACCGCCACCGTCTAACACTTTCCGATGGTGTATACCGAAACTCAAAGTGATGAGTATGGAGCGGGAATTAGAACAGCTTCGCGAGGAGCGAGGTGAGAAGTTTCTCATGCTTACAGGTGTCCGAATTGGGGAAAGTGCTGCTCGTGACCAACGAATTGCGCTTAGCTGTACCAAAGATGGGGGAGAGTGTGGTCAAGGCTGGTTTCAGCATTCAACTTCTCGTGCTGTAGCAGATACCCTTGCACCAATCGTTCATTGGCGGGTCTGCCATGTTTGGGACTGGTTGCTTCATGCAGACTTGGAGCTTGGCTTTCCGACATTTGAAATTGCAAAGGTATATGGGCAGGATGTCAGCGATGGAGAAGAACCTATCAATGCCAGAACGGGTTGCATTGGCTGTCCCCTTGTACAGAGGGATGCTGCGCTCGATCGCGTCGTAGCACAGCCCGAATGGTCATACTTGGCACCGTTACAGAAACTAAAACCGTTATATTCAGAAATTAAAAAGCCGCAGTATCGTCATCGTAAGCATGGAGAGGTCAACAAAGATGGTTCTCTGTCAGCTAAACAAAACCGATTAGGTCCGCTGCACTTGGATGCACGCCGTTGGATGCTAGAGCAGGTTTTAGAAATTCAGGACGAAGTAAACCAATCTGCTATTATTCAAAACCGCCCTACAATGAGCTTGATTAACGAGCAAGAGCTAAATCGAATCAAAGAACTGATTGCAGCGAAGACTTATCCTGAAAAGTGGGATGGGACAGAACCAAAAGGTGATGAATGGTTGCCTACCATTTTGTCAGATGGAAGCGTTCAAGCACTTTTGTTTGACGAATTCTGATTAAGTAGAAGGCTCACGCAATATTCCAGCGTTCACGATGCCATCGAATTGCTTCGTGACGAGGATAAAACTCTTTCTGATTAGGAAGAAAGAGTAGTTCTTCGTTAAATGATGTCATTGGTCTAGCGTCGATTGGTGGCTCTTCGTAAATACGGTTCTCAGGCAAGATGATTTGATAATCGTCATCAATGCCAAACCACCCATGATCAAATGCCCAGTGATGATTTTTGCAGAGTGATAAGCCGTTATCAAACCGATCATCACGGAACGTAGAGAACGGTAAGATATGCGATCCATCTACGATATTCTGGCTATCCTGGCTAATGATTCTCAATCGGCAAAACGCACATCGCTGGTCATAAAGTGAAAGAATCTCTTTTCGGAATGTCGCATCTCTCCTAAAGGTTTCTACTTCATCCTCTTTATTGAGTTCTTCAACGGTATAAACGGCTCCGCCTTTTTCATGTAAAGAGTATCGAAACTCTTGAAACGAATTAATTTGTAGAAGTTCCTGAATCTGCGCGAACTTGTCAGGAAACCACTTGTTGATCAATTCAGTGGTTAATCTTCTTCTCGGATGAGGCTCTTGAAGAATTTGGAATAGCTCATTATCAAAGTATCCGTACAAGACGTTATCTCTTAGCTTCTTGAGTGTATTTAGTTTGCCTCCAGAGAAAAGAACTTGTTCATGCCCAGGTATAGGAACCAAATGCCAAAAGGCTTGGCTTGGACGGCTCATGTGATAGATGGGCTGTGCTGGATTCGCTTGATGAAAGGCAGAACTCAAGCGATCGCGGTACTTGATGAAGGTAGAAATTAGTTCTGGGGTAATCGGGAAATAGTTCTCGGTGCTGGTTCCCTGCTCAATGAGTTCTATCAGAGATAGCAGCAGGAGTGGTTGATAAGGTGCCTGTCCATGCGCCCTATCGATCCGAAGTTGCGTAAACCGCTTGATATAGTAGTTCAGGTCTTTTTTCATTTAACCTGTACTGCTCATTGTCCTTGCTAAAAGGATCCTGGCACTCATCACATAAGGTTGCTTCTAAAAAATGCCCGTACCGATCAAGCTTATGACCAAACCATTTCTGTACCAGGATAGTCGTTAAACTGGCTCTTGACAGTGGATTTTGCAGCAACTCAAACAACGCATCATCCATTTGGACATACTTAACAGCTTGTTTAACTTCAGTGAAAGTTTTTAGCTTAACTTTAGACGTAATAATTTTTCGATAGCCGCGATTGGGGATGAGATGCCAGAACTTATCGCCACGCAAATGAAAAAAAGGTCTGGAAATATCTGGGTAATGCGTCTCTGACCCTAGATAGCTCCAAACCTTGAGAAAGGTTGCGATGAGTTCTTCCGACAGGTAAATCTTATTCCGTGTGATCGAACCTTGCTTAATGTGTTCAATGACCGACAGGAGCAGTATTGGTTTATGCGGTGCAATGCCATGAGCGCGATCGACCCGCAATCGCGCAAACTTCGTAGAGTAATAGACCAGTATCTCAGGATCGAGCAATGACAGGCTTTATCTAGACACAGCCTTATGATACCTGTGCTTGGATGTACCGCCACTAAATAATCCGCCTAAGTTCAAAGTTGAACAGAAGGCTTAACTGACCGCAAAATTCAGGGTCAAAATGCTCATCACCTCACCTGGATTCGGACCTGGTAGTAAAGGACTCCAAGCCCCGACCTCTGCAAAATTCAGCTTGTGCAGTTTGTGGATCACACTCATTACGCCTTGTCGGGAGCCGATTGCCAGCAGCCGAACAGATTCACGTTCTGGTTCTGGAGTCACTGAGAAATCAAGCGAGAAGCGCACCGCAGTCGTTTTGGTTGGTTCTTCTAAAAAAGTTGTCTGCATGAAAATACCCCTGTATCAAGATGAAGCTGATGTAGTCCAACTGGATCACATCTCCATCATACAGGATGTGATCCAGTTGGCTCACATTTACCCAGTTATCATCCTCTGACACGATGAGGTTATGGGAAAAGCGGGACAGACTCTTAAGCAAATTTTGGAGAAGTACGACATTAGCCAGAACAGTCTGGCTGTTGCTTTAGGCGTAGAACGAGGCAGTGTTTACCGTTGGGTGCATGAAGTACGTGATCCCAATGCAGAAACAGTTGTCGAGATTGTCACTGCTCTTAGAGGGCTTAATCCTCTTGCTGCTGAGGAATTCGTCAAAATTTATCTGGGCGATGTCGCCAGCGGAAGAGCAAATGAACAGAGCGACAGCGACGACGAGGAGTAAATTGCCGCTAAATCTTGTAGATTCCCGCGTGAAGCTCAAAGCCTTGTCGATAGATGTTGATCATTCAACGCTGAATCTTGACCGTTTAACGCTGAATGATTTTCATTTAACCCTGAATCATTTTCATTCAACGGTCAATCGCTGAGGTTAAGCGTTAAGCCTTGACACATGAGCCGCTAATCCTTGAGCTTTAAGCTTAAATTTCGCTTGTTCAGCCCTGAATGATTAAGATTCCCCGACAACACTTTGAGCTTTACAGCCTCAAGTCTCAACTTGCGACGGGTGTTTCTGTCGCTGCCGCTTTGGGTGTTCTACTTTTCATCGCTCGGAACAAATTTCCTAGCTGTTCTGCAATGCCTTTCAATCCGGGAGTTTTCTTGGCTGCTGTCTTTACGTAGTCGTAAACGGTCAGGCTGCTGGTCATTGCCTCGCTACCGACTGCCAGAAGCGTATCATCAACCTGTTCCGATAGCTGATTCAACAACATTTCAATTTCCATCAACGATGTCGCCAAGCGGTAATCGTTGGAGAACCCATCTAGATCAAAACTGGCAGGCAAAATATTCCGATTGTTCTGTGCTGCATTGAGACTCGTTTGCACAAATGTTAGTCGCTTGTCTCCCATTTTAAACAACCGTTTACGCTCGGTTGTATTCAAGGTGATGAGAAATGGTAGCTTTTGCTGAATGGTTGCAACTGCTTGACGCACTTCTTTCAAGTCAGCATCCGATAAGATAACGTTGATGTCCTGGTAAGGCATACATGAACTCCTGGAGAATAGACACTAAAAAACAGTCAAAGGTGAAACTCTGACCGTAATATTCCCCAAGGGCAAAAACTATTAACTCCTTATCTATAAGAATCGCTGCTTATGGGGGTGCGGTCTCAAAATCCGTCCTCGTCGCTGCACAAACTGTCGGGGATTCCCGCTGCTTGCTAGAATCATAGCCGTCTGAATCACTGAAGTATCAACGCCCTCGTCTAAACACCAAATTGCCACCAATCCTGGCAGTTCCCCCAATTTAAACTGGCGGCACAAAGCTTCTCGTTCTTCTAGTGTCGTTTCAGATGTTGTCCCAAAAGTACGAACGTACAATATATGGAGATAAGCGGATTCGAACCGCTGACTTCTTGCATGCCATGCAAGCGCTCTACCAACTGAGCTATACCCCCCAACGTGTCCCCTATGATGCCTTGAGAGTTAGCATTCGTCAAGCAAATGTCTAACTTCAAACCATCTTTTTCATTGTACGCCTGATCGCGCTAGAGTTTGTGTAAGTTCGCGATGTGCTTTTATGACAGAGACTCCTCAAAGTTTTTCCCAGCCTCACTCTCAATCTGATGTAGACGTAGAGAGTCTGCTACAGTCGCTACGGCGTAAGGAAGGCACTTGGGTCGAGTGGGGGCAGGCGTGTCAGACCTTGCAAAAAGCAGGCTACGGTCCCCAGGCAATTTTTGAAGCGACTGGGTTTGAACCGGTTCAGCAGAACCAGATTATTGTTGGTGGTCAGGTGTACACCAGTGCCGTCAGTGCTGGGATAACTGATGCCGTGAAGACTCATTTTGAGCGAAAAGGCAGCGACCTACTGTATGAATTCCGGATTTTGACGCAGCCAGAGCGGGCAGCGGCGGCAACCTTAGCAGTCGAAAGAGGGATTGATGTGGATGAGGCACGGGATGTTGCCAAAGCCATTAAGGATTTTTCGCGGCTGGGTGCTGTGCCAGAAGGCTTTACGACTCATGTGGGTGACGCGATCGCCTATCAGTGCTGGAAGCTAGCACGCCAAAAGGCAGATTTACAAGAACGCTCTCGCTTTATTGCGAGAGGGCTGCGGTTTGTCCATAGTGATGAGGCGCGTAAACAGATTGAGCGCCTGTTGACTGATTTCAGCGTTGTGCCGACTGCAACAGCACCCTTGCTCCCGGTGTACCGTTTAGAGGCGGATGAAGATTTGCCGCGAGTCCTTCCGGTGGTTGGCAAGCTGCCGCTGACAAAAGCCGATCTCCAGGCAGTGCCGATGGTCGATGCTATCCAACCGTTTGGCATCGTGAAGTTTGAGGGGGCTGCGGCTTGGGTGCCTGTACCCGGTTGGCAGGTCATTTTGATGGCAACTGACCCAGTTGTATTATTGTGCGACAGCCAAACGTTTCCGGTGCCGTTGCCTGGGAAGCCAGGGGATGTGCTGGTTATAGTGGATCGGGCACAGCGGGAGTGGCGGAACGATCGCTATTTCATTGTTGAAGACGCAGACCAGATTCAGATCAAATGGTCTGAGCTGCCGTCTGATGAGCCGTTATTAGGCGAAGTCATTCTCATCATGCGTCCGAAAAAGATTCTGGATGAGAACTATACGAAGGACTATTTTGGGCGCAGACCGGGTTATGACGGTTGGCAAACGGATGAATAAGTGATTGTGCGTCTTGCATGACTCACTGTTTACAGCGATAGAGTTGATACGGAATCCCCAGTCGGTAGAAGCGATCGCGATCGATCGGGCAGTCCATCGCGCTTCCTGCCGAATCCTGCATGGAAAGCGTGGGTGGAAACTCGTTTCGCCTGAGACCGGGTGCAACCATCCAGAACGCAAAGGGAGCCTGCAACGGCTGTTTGAGTCTCGCCAGATTCTCCCAGACGTGAGTGTAGCTGGGTTGCTGTAGACGATCGTCCACTTTTGTACCCATTGTCTCTGCGGGACGCACTTTCGGTAGAAAAGTGAAGTAATGGCGTGAGTCTGTGCCAGGGCGATCGCCATTCTGCCCCTTGAGAGCCAGCGCAAAGCTGAGACCCAGTGCGACTTCCTGCAAATCACCGTATGCCATGCCCATCAAAAGCGGTGGCTCGGCTGTCGGCTGAACGTTTTTGGTAACCTGATCAGGCTGATACGGTTTCAAAAACACCAGATTTGAAACTACAAACGTGCTGCTGAGTACTCCCACCAGTAGCACTGCCCACGTTAGAGTATGACGCGGCAGGCGTGCTGCTTGCCGTTCTGCGATCGTGTTAGATGGGTCGCTCTGCCCCGCTATGTCGCTGTGGTATCTCTTCACGCCATCCTTCTGCTTGCCTCGATCGGGTTGAGCCAGACACGCACCCAGCAACGCACAGATGGCTGGAAAGTACAGGAAGTTATAGCGCGGCACCGACGTGATATCTTTACCGAGAATGTAGACGATCGCCAAAAATTCCAGCAGTACACACAGGACGAATACAGCCAGCAGTCGCGTTGCCAGATGAGTGTCGGGGGTACTCCAAAGTTGTGCGAAGCGCCCCGACACTTGCCACAATAGCCAGACGCTAAACAGCACCATCAATACCACCATCAAGGCAGCGAGCCAACCGGGCTGCTTTTCTACCGGAAGCGCGATCGCCATCAAAATCCAGCCGATGGGAAGCTGATAGAGTGGTGCGATCGTGTCCATCCAATCTGGCTCAAAAGGCTTCATCCAGTTGGTTTCGGGACGACTGATGTGGCTGAGAAAGGTTGGCAACCAGGGTAGATACGTGAGACAGATACCCGTCGCAGCCAGCGCCACAGCAAGAAAAGCACGGCGTGGATGGAGGTAGAGCGTGCGCGCTGTAGCCTGTGGGGCATCCGGTGAGAGATGGAGCGTGGGAAGCGCTTTAAAGGTCAGAATATTAATGAGCAGGGTTGCAACCTGGGCAACAAACGCCAGCAAAAAGAAATAGTGGACGTAGAAGCCAACGCTGTTGACAACCATCCAGCCGATCCAGACATCAGGGCGAAGCTGACGGTGATACAAGTCGGTTTGCATCTGATACAACCCCAAAAGCG
>JBGTJW010000691.1:0-15516 GCA_041744955.1 Stenomitos sp.
GCTTCAACGATAGCGAGGCCGAGCAAAAGGGGGATGGTTTGTCTGGTCGCACCTTTGGCAATCCCTCCCTCCCCCGCTGGCTGGGGAATTTGATCTTTCCGCTAATCCTTAAGACCCAGCCAGAAAATGAGAAATACGCCCGCCAAATTCGCAGTTCGGCGGGCATTGCCGTGTTTGTCTCCGACCGGAATGACAAGGCTCACTGGGTAGAAGTAGGCCGCTGCTACGAACGCTTTGCCCTCCAGGCAACGGCACTGAGCATTCGCAACGCCTTGTTGAATCAGCCGGTGGAGGAAGCCAGTTTGCGGCCTAATTTTGCGAGAGCTTTGGGGCTAGAAACTGGCAGACCCGATCTGGTGGTGCGGTTTGGCCGGGGGCCAGAGATGCCTAGGTCGCTCCGGCGATCGCCTGAGGCTGTGCTGGTTTGAGCGTATTTCATCTAAAAAAATATCCCTGTCAAGTCCGCTTGTCATGAAAAAACATCCCGTTACTTGGTTCTATATCTTAGCCTTTGGTATTTCATGGATTGGCTTGATTCCAGGAGTCCTCGGTTCGCGGGGGATTGCCCCATTTGATAGTCTTTTCGTCCAGTTTCTTGGCATCCTATTTTCCATTGGCCCCGCCCTTGCGGCTGTAATTATGTCCCAGGTGATGCAGGGCAAGACAGGGGTTCAGAATCTACTCAAAGGTTTGCTCAAATGGCGGGTTAATCTGGTTTGGTATCTCGTCGCAGTGCTGGGTCCTATTGTTATTTTTGTTGTGGGGCAAGTCCTGACAAAGTTAATGGGCTTGACCGTGGAGTCCACAGCAATTCCAACCAATCCATTTCTCTTTGTTGTTGCTGTTTTAACGGTGATTCTCTCCAACACGGGCGAAGAAATTGGGTGGCGGGGGTTTGCGCTTCCACGCTTGCAGAAAAGATATAATGCCTTGCTAGCTACCCTGATTGTGGGACTGTTATGGAGTTTATGGCATTTACCGCTGGTCTTTTTGACGGGCAACCCGATGGCTCAGTCGCCTTTAATCTGGTTTATTAGCATCGTTGCAGGTGCTTTTATTTACACCTGGCTTTACAACAGCACCCAAGGCAGCATTTTGCTGGTGGCACTTTTGCATGTTTCAGAGAATATATTTGGAGCATTGATATCTGGGGTCTCTCCTGTCGCCTACGCTCTCCTGAATTGTGTGGTGGCAATCGTCCTGATTGCAGTGTTTAGAAAAGCAAATCTCTCGCGCCGAAAACGGGTTTATGCGGGCTAATAATGGGGCAACTGTTAGCGCTCCCAAAGCGAGCAACACCGATGATAAAGCAGTAGCACTATGGCTCACACAGATTTCACACAACAGCACCGCGCCATCGGCAGAACCGCAGCTTGGGCTGTCTTCTTTCTGGGGATACTGTACGCAGTGATCACTGGTCTCGGATTACGCTCCCTCAAGTCGCCCCAAGATCCAATCAGTGATCCATTCTTCTTCATGATGGAACTGCTGATCGTTCTCATGACACCATTGATGGTTATCAGCATGATTGCAGTTCATGCCTACGCTTCTCCTCAGGTCAAGGCATGTAGTTTTACGGCTCTAATCTTTATGGTTCTTCTGGCGGGTATTTCGTCCAGCATCCACTTCGTCATTCTGTCGATCAGTCGTCAAATTGAGTTTGATGAATTACCAGGATTATCTCTGTTCTTTTCTTTCAAGTGGCCGTCTGTTGTGTATGCCTTGGACATCTTGGCATGGGACTGGTTCTTTGCCTTATCAATGCTCTGTGCTGCCCCTGTTTTTAATAAAGGAAAGCTAGAAAAAATAGTGCAAATGCTCATGGTTGTCAGTGGTGTCTTGAGTCTGGCGGGTTTGATCGGTGTGCCCCTAGCAGATATGCAAGTTCGCAATATTGGAGTCCTGGGCTACGGTATGGTGGCTCCTGTGGTGTTTCTGCTGTTGGGTTTAGTGTTTGGACGCACCCAACTTGGGGAAGGCGAAATTGATCGATGACACATCACGGTAAATCAGGCTTTTACCCGCACCTAGTGGCATTCTTTGCCTTGACGTTTGCTTGGTCGTGGATCTGCTGGCTGCTATCTTCGGTTGTCAGACCGCAGTGGACCACTTTAGGTATGGTGCTGTTGATCGCAGGAAGTTTTGGCCCTAGTATTGCGGCGATCGCAGTGGTGAGGTACACCGGTGGACAGAACGGGCTGCATCGTTGGCTCAGGCGAGCGCTGCAATGGCGGATTGGTTGGCATTGGCTGGCTCTCTCGTTTTTCTTGCCTCTGGCGGTCATGGGACTGGCCGCTACTGGGCACATCGCCTTGGGCGGCACGATCGCACCGTCTCCAGCCTCCGGGCATGTGCTCCTAGCCGTGGTGAACTTTGGGCTGGTGCTGCTGCTTGGCGGCCCACTGGGCGAGGAATTTGGCTGGCGGGGTTATGCCTTGCCTGTTTTACAAGAGCGCTATAGCTGGCGCGTTGCTAGCCTTGTCTTGGGTACGGTGTGGGGCGCATGGCACCTGCCACTGTTTTTTATGGCCGACACGGCGCAAAGTCACATTCCAGTTGGGCTCTTTATGGTCAGCACGGTGGCTCTTTCGGTGCTGTTTGCATGGCTATTCAACCATACCGAAGGCAGTGTGCTGCCTGCCCTCGTGCTGCATACTGCGGTCAATGCTTGGGCGTGGGTCATACCAGTCATGGTGATGCCGGATGGGAGTAATCTACGACCCTATGGGCTGGCAGTAGGGCTGCTTGTGGTGATCGCCCTCGGTCTATTGTGCGCTGCGGAACCCCATCTGCCCCTGCGATCGCCGCAGTCAAAGTCGGGTTCAGTATGACATGAACCGTCTAATTTTATGTTTAAGAAGATTTTGTAAGGGTGATCACCAGTGATTGCAATCTACTTGGGTCGCCAGAGGGTTTTCCCTTCCAGCTCCCACAACACCCCACAAGCAAGTCTACATGGGGCGTTTCCTCAAAAAGGTTTAGACGATTCAATGCCGAAGCATTGAGGTCCAAGGCTGGCTACACACTTCCAGCGCCGACACATTCGCTCCCCCATCCGGGTTCATCGCTTGGTCGAGCTTTGCAGCTCCTCCCTGCTCTTCAAGGTTTGGCCCTTCACCATGTCCCACCCATGACAGTGGGCGTTTGGCTACTAAGGGTCTGACACCGTTCTTGGCAATGAAGTACCATATCGTCCGATAGCTCTGCTCAGCTTAACTTCCAGACCGTAATCTTGCCTCTTTTGCTCAAAGTTGAGGCACAGCAGCGCCGTAAGCGTTTAGGAGCAGAGGTTTGTAAGCTGCCAACTGACTGTACTACTGAGTCCAAAACGATTCCAAGCTCTATGTCGTACGTTTTTTGATTGCTTGGCCCCGCTGATCGATGCAGTCTTGCAGTCTGCAAAGTCTTTAGCAACTGTCTTGTTTTTGATCCAATTGCTACAGGAACGCCAAGCCGGTCGGTGCGTTGCTCAAGACGTTGGCAGGGTTTGCGTGGGAGCGCCTAAGCCGAGCCTGAGGTGCTGAAGGATCTGTGGGAAACACTCGCGGCGATCATAGCCGCGAGCGCCGACACGCTGAACTGACTTACGCTAAAGCTTCATCCCGACATATAAGGAAACCGATGCACTTGATTCAATGCGAGGTCTTGACCGCGTCAAACTTCAAAGCTGTAGACCGATGGCAAGAGCTGAGTCCTGCTTTTTGCGAAGTGATCACGCACTTAGCAGTGGGTCAAACCTATGGGGCGAAGGACCGGGAATTTATCGCGTTGCCTCCCGGTTTGACCAGCTCGGAAGCGATCACCAACTTGCAGCTAACGACTTTTGCAAGTTTGCAACAAGCCGAAGCTTATCTGAGGGCATGGTCTGCCCTGAGTCCCGAGAGTCAGCAACTGTTTTCCAAAACCGGACTCGGGGTGAGCCCTGGAAACACAACGCTGATTCGAGAGCGGTTTTACAGATTTAAGACGATCAAGGCTGACAGCAATGGCTGAATTTAGCGATCCGCTTTCTTTGAGGGGTGATGTACTGGGACATAGACCTCAAAGCAGCCGCTTGTTGGCCTGCGCCTAGAACCTTTACACAGCCATAGTTTCAGGCTTCATAGGAGTCGAGCCGACAAACGGGCCAAAAAGTGCAAGAGAGGCTGGAAAGACCTATCCAGATTGAGTTTCAGAGCCTCTGTCGCAGTGAGACTCAGTCTCGAGACTGCTGCTGCGGCAGCTCACCAAGGCGATCGCCCGACGCCTCTCACCTTACAGCTTGCTGGCGGCGCTTTCCCAACCATAAAGATGCTTTGCTTGGCACAAACTCCCTCCATAGTCGGTTAGGGCTTTGAGTAAACCGTCTTAGAGTAGAAGCAATCACTACCAGACTGCAGTGAAAAGCTTTAACCAATGATTCCTGACGACCCCTCGACGCAAGTTCGCTCTGAAACGACGTTGGATGGACTCGACGCCATGCCGCAAAGCCCCGTTGACGCCCCCTTTCCAATCGTGGGTATTGCCGCCTCTGCGGGCGGGTTAGAAGCGTTTACCCAATTGCTGAGCCATCTGCCCCTCGATACGGGCATGGCGTTTGTGCTGATTCAGCATTTAGCGCCTGACCACGAAAGTATGCTGACCGAAATTCTTTCTAGAGCAACACCACTGCCCGTGCGCGAGGTGCAAAACGGGACGATAGTGGAGCGAAACCACGTGTATGTGATTCCGCCCAACACCAAGATGATTTTGTCTGGGGGCGTGCTGCAACTGTCGCCCCGCGAGAAGGTGTTGGGCAAATATATGCCGGGTGATGCCTTTTTTACCTCCCTCGCCGCTGATCGCGGGCACAAAGCGATCGCGGTGGTGTTGTCAGGAGGCGATGGCGACGGCTCGCTAGGGGTAACGGCCATCAAGGCAGCGGGCGGTATCACCTTTGCGCAGTGTGAAGAGACAGCAAAATTCGACGGTATGCCCCACACTGCTGTGGCGACAGGGCATGTGGATTTTGTGCTGCCGCCCGCCCAAATTGCTGAGGCACTGGCAAACCTGAGCCGCAACCCCAGGCTGGTTGACCCGGTGCCGCTGCTCAATATGGAGGTTGCACCCCAACCAGGCGAGGCTCTGACGCACATTTTTGCACTGCTGCGAGCAAGCACGGGGGTTGACTTTAGCCGTTATAAGCTCAACACGATCGAGCGGCGGATGCAGCGACGGATGCTGCTCTACAAGCTGGAACAGTTGGACGACTATGCGACCTATTTGCAGGCGCATCCGGCAGAAGTTAAGGCGCTGTATGCAGAAATCTTGATCCACGTCACCAGTTTTTTCCGCGATCCCGAGGCGTTTGACTTGTTGAAAACGCGCGTCTTCCCGACGCTCGTACAAAACAAGTCGGCAGTAGCGCCCATTCGGATCTGGGTGGCGGGTTGCTCCACGGGCGAGGAAGTCTACTCGATTGCCATCTGCCTGCTGGAGTTCTTGGCAGACCAAGCGACCGTACTGCCCATCCAGATTTTTGCGACCGATATCAGCGAACAGGCGATCAACAAAGCCAGAGCCGGCGTTTATCAGGAAAATCAAATGGTGACGGTGACGGCAGAGCGCCGCCGCCGCTTCTTTTATGCGCTGGAGGGCGGTAGTTATCAAATCAGTAAAGCGGTGCGCGAACTCTGTGTGTTTGCCCGTCAAAACCTGGGCAGCGACCCGCCGTTTTCTAACCTCGATCTCATTAGCTGCCGCAATGTGCTGATTTATTTGGGCGACGCGCTGCAAAAGCGCATCATGCCCATCTTTCATTACAGCCTTAACCCGACTGGCTTTCTGCTGCTCGGTACGTCCGAAGGCACGGGGCAAGCGTCAGACCTGTTTACGCTCATTGAGAAAAAGTACCGAATTTATACCAAAAAGCTCACCGACACACGTCCCACCTTTGCGTTTACCCCCAGTCGCCACTCGATCGCCAGAGTGAGTGAGCTGCCGCTGCCAGCACCCTCAGAAGCGTTTGACCTCGAGAAAAAGGTCGGTCAACTGATTGCCAATCACTATGTGCCCGTCGGTGTGGTCATTGACGACCAGATGCAAGTGCTGCAACTGCGAGGAGGCATTGATCGCTACCTGAAGCTGGTGTCTGGAGTCGCTAACCTCAACCTCTTCAACCTGGTGCGCGATGGCTTACTGGTCGAGCTGCGGACTGCCATCCATCAGGCGCAGCAGCAAGGAGTGCCCTGCCGCAAAGACGGACTGCGTTTAGAAGAGGGCGATCACGCTCGCCTGGTGAAGCTGCAGGTGCTGCCGTTTAAGGTGCCGACGGCTGAGGCCTACCACTTTTTGGTGCTGTTTGAAGACGCGCCACCCGCTACCAGTCCTGCTCTCATGGGTCCGGCACGTCCGCAGGTCGCTTTAGAGCAAGAGATCGCCCAACTGCGGCAGGAACGAGCGACAACGCAGGAATACTTGCAGGCGGTCATTCAAGAGCAGGAAGGTAGCAATCAAGACCTCAAAGTGGCCAATGAAGAAATTTTGTCGAGCAATGAGGAACTGCAAAGCACCAATGAGGAGCTCGAAACGGCTAAGGAAGAGATTCAGGCCACGAATGAAGAACTCAGCACCACGAATGAAGAACTCCGCAGCCGCAATGCCGAAATGCACCAGGTCAACAACGATCTGACCAATCTGCTGGCCAGCATTAACATCCCCATTCTGATGTTGACTAACGACCTCCGCATTCGCCGTTTCACGCCGATGGCACAGCAGTTGTTCAACTTTATTCCTACGGATGCTGGGCGACCCTTAAGCGACATCCGAGCGAATCTCAACGTCCCCGACTTAGAGCTGCTGCTGTTGGAAGTGCTGGAAACGTTGAGCGTGAAGGAACTGGAGGTGCAAACGCAGGACGGTCATTGGTACCTGCTACGTATGCGTCCCTATCGCACCACCGAAAACCAGATTGATGGCGTGGTGCTGGTGCTCATGGATATTGATGCCCTCAAGCGGAGTGCGGCCACGCTCGAAGCGGCGCGCAACTATGCGGAAGCGATCGTGGAAACGGTGCAGGTGCCGCTAGTGGTGCTGGAGTCTGATTTGCGAGTGAACACAGCCAATCAAGCGTTTTATGACACGTTTCAGGTGGCACCACTCGAAACGGCCCAAACGCTGCTGTTTGAGTTGGGTAACGGGCAGTGGAACCTTCCCGGACTGCGCTCCCGCCTAGAAGCGGTGGTGACTGGTAAGGCAACGCTGCAAAACTTTGTGGTCGAGCATGAGTTTGAGCAGCTGGGGCTAAAAACCATCCTGCTGCAGGCGGTGCCGCTCGTGGAAGGAGGGGAAACGCACCGACTGTTGCTGTCGCTTGAAGACATTACAGCGCGGCAACAAGTCGCACGCCTCTCAGAGCAGCTCAACCTAGAGCTAGAGCAACAGGTGCAGGAGCGCACAGCGCAGTTGCAGCAGGCACTGGCGTTTGAGGCGGGGCTGAAACGGATCACCGATAAAGTGCGGGACAGCCTGGATGAAAGTCAGATTTTGCAAACAGCGGTGCAGGAACTGGCCCTGGTGCTGGGTTTAAGTGGCTGCTATACGACTTTGTATGACAGTGGTTTAGCGACGTCTACCGTGTGCTCTACGGTGACCCAGGTGGCCGTAGAGGGTCTTGCCTGTACCCTGGCTGCAGTGGGTCAGCGGCTCGACATGGCGGTCGTGCCCGAAACCTACCATCAACGGCTGCAAGGCGACTACTTGCAGTTTTGTGCGTTGGCATCCCCCTCGTCTGGCCAGTGTGCTCAGCTTGTGTGTCCGATTGCCGATGATCAGGACCCTTTAGGCGACCTCTGGCTCTTGAAGCCGCCGCAGAGTGTCTTCAACGAGTTAGAGATCCGACTGGTGCAGCAGGTGGCGAACCAGTGCGCGATTGCCATGCGGCAGGCCCGCTTGTACCAAACGTCTCAAACCCAAATCCAGACGTTGCAAAAACTGGATCAACTGAAAGACAATTTTCTCAGTACCACGTCTCACGAGCTGCGTTCACCCGTCACCAATATGAGGATGGCGATTCGGTTGTTGAAATTGGCGCTAGCCCCAGCAACGGCAACCACAAAAGTCGCTAAAGCTGGTGTCGTCGAGCAGTATCTCCAGATTTTAGAGATGGAGTGCGAGCGTGAAATTAGTTTGATCAATAATTTACTCGATTTACAACGCTTGGAGGCTGGTGACCAGCCTTTAGTGTTAGCACCCATAGAGTTACAAGACTGGCTGCCCACCGTGCTGGCACCTTTTTATGAACGGGCGCGCGAGCACCAACAAACGTTCCAGGTCAATTACGCCCCAGACTTGCCTCGTTTAGTCTCTGATGCGGCAATCTTGGAGCAGCTTTGTGCCGAGTTGTTCCATAATGCCTGCAAATACACGCCGAAACAGGGGCAAATTACCGTTACTGTGCAAACGCAACAAGACACGCTGCAGATCCAGATCAGCAATCCGAGCGTGACCCTTGCTGCCGATGAATTAGCTCACATTTTCGATAAGTTTTATCGCATCCCCAACGCTGATCCTTGGCGGCAAGGTGGCACCGGTTTAGGCTTGGCGCTAGTCCAGAAGCAGGTGGAACATTTAGGCGGTACGATTGCCGTTGAGCAGACAGCCGACCAACTTCACTTTTTAGTGACACTGCCACTCAGGACTGGTCAGACGGTACTGTAGGCTCCTTCAAGGACTCAAGGTACCGTCGCTGCAAGCAAGTGCCACATGAGAGCTAGAAACGCTCTTGTTTAGTAGCTGCCGACGTGACCCAAAAGCTTACTTGGGCAGCTTTAGTGGTTTCTGCTGGTACAGCCTAGTTGGATTGCAGCTGTCAGCATAGTTCGCTGCAGTCTCAAAACTGCGTCAGCACGCAACTAGCGTGGAACGCGACCTCAGACTAGGGCGATCGCAAAGCCGCCTTCAGTCGCTCGTGCTCCCCATCAACCACAGCTGGATCGAACTCAAGCTTGCTCGTTTTGCCTGTTTTCCGGCCGTTGACGGTCTCCTCAAACCAGCCATTGCGAAAAGCACAAGCGCTGCTGCGCTCGCGCTCCAGTTTTCCACGAAGATATTCCTTGGCCGTACAGTGCGCGTTACTGCTGGCTAAAATCACGCGGCGAAAGGTATCGCCGGCACTAATGAAAGTTTGATCGGCGGTCAGCTCCACCACGATCTGATTATCTGTTTTGCCGAGGCCCAGCTCGTTGTGATACACCTGCACCACGAACGGTTCGGTGCTGCCACCATCAAACGCAATGGTGCCGTTGTAAAGAGCTTGCTGACTGAGCCAGCCGCAGCCAGCTAGCGGCAGCAGCCCCAACGTCATGAACTTTGGCAATCTCACCAAATCCGCGCCTCCAAGCTTGTACTAACAAGACGCAAAGCCAAAAGCAAGGCTACTTTTGGCGTTACCGTAGCAAGCGGAGCAAAAACAACGCTTGTCTTTTAGAAGAGGGTGGTAGACCGAAACAACGCAGGTTCTAAGAAGCCGACCTTAGCAAAGGTCACCACTCAGCCAATCGCAAACTCGAACAGTTGCCTGGGCATCAGAGCCCGAATCATGCCAGCGCGAGTGTGAGCGGTGTCCTTTGAATGGAGAGTGCTATGAACAAAGTATGGGGTTGGCATTGATGTCTCCAAAAAGCAGTTAGATGTCCCTCTTCGCCCCATTGGAGAAACCCTCTCTGATCAAAACGATGAGACAGGCATGCAGGAGTTAGTGCAGCGACTGAGCGAGGTCGTACCGGCACTAGTCGTGTTGGAGGCGACAGGTAAATGACATCTTGACGTTGCCACAGCGATTGCTCAAACCGAGGTCAAAGTAGCAGTGGTCAAGCCTCGGCAAATTCGAGACTTCGCCAGGGCAACTGGGCAACTTGCTAAAACTGATGCCCTTGATGCGGCGGTCTTAGCTCACTTTGCAGCAGTGATGCAGCCCACAGCACGAACGTTACCGAGTGAACAAACTCGACGGTTAAATGATCTGGTGACTCGTCGCCATCAGCGAGTGGAAATGATTACCGCTGAGCAGAACCGCTTGCCTGGTGCCACTGGACGGGTGCGAGCAGACAATGAAAGCACCATCGGTTGGTTACAAAGACGACTAGCTGACCTTGAACAAGACCTCGAATCTTTCATTGAGCAAGAAGAGCGCTGGCGAAAACAGGACGAGCTGCTCCAGAGCGTCCCCGGTATTGGTCCAGTTGCTTCGAGCACCCTCATCGCCGAACTGCCAGAGTGAGGACAGCTGAACAATAAATAGATTGCTGCCTTAGTCGGGGTTGCCCCCTTGAATCGAGATCGTGGTCAAAAGCGAGGCAAACGCAGCCTTTGGGGCGGACGAGCTGACGTTCGGTCTGTCTTGTCTATGGCAGCCGTGGTGGGTATGCGGTTCAATCCAGTCATCAAGTCTTTTTACGAACGCCTCCGCAAGACTGGAAAACCTGCAAAGGTCGTTCTGACTGCTTGTAGCCGGAAGCTGTTAGTCATTCTCAACACGATGGTTAAGCAGCAAACGTCTTGGCAACACCAAGAGCAGCACAACTAAACTGACTCTTTTCATCTTCTAAGGGTTGACAATCAAGACAGTTGCCAAGGCTATTATTTAGTTCGATCAGAAGCTGTGATGCCTTCTGTCTATGACTTTCAAATTTAAGTCATCGAGGCATTCGTGTTGAGGCAGACATATGACACTTCGTACATTAACTCCTCAAGAGCCAAGCTTTAGCACAGTGGCGCTTAGTCATGCTTGCTTTGCTGTTGCTAGGCAAAGCCATCTTCCAGTCACAGGCTAAGGTCTCGTTGCTTCATTGCTTTGCTTGTTTACCACACTAAAGTTGTCTCTAAAACAGACAAGCAAGACTGCATCACCTGACACAGTCGGCACCTTTGAGCATGGCGATGCCAACGGCTACAACCTTGATTGAGTCAGCTTTTCCTGCGCTTGCGCTCGTGCTGAAGCAACCAATCTGTGGCTGATCATGCCGCTCCTTTTGTAGACTTTCAAGCAACGTATCAGTTGTGTTTGAGTACTACTAAAACATTCCAAAGGTACAGGCTTTAAGGGGCCGCTTTGCCTAGGTTGAAAGGCATTCATGATGGTGCAAAGGACTACTTGTGAGTCCTTTCAGCCTGGGTGTACTAAGCTTTCGCAAAGCCCAATCAGTACGCTTTGTGGGCGGTGAAGGATTGCTTTGTCGTCAGCCAGCGACAGACCCCTTTTGTTTGCTTCACTCACCCCTGTTGCTACCGCTTTGCTGACCTGGCTCTAGTCTCTCTGACTGTCACCGTGCGCTCTGTTTCCAGCCACATCTGACTCCCACCACACCTGGTACCCACTGCTATGAACGCTTTGCTTGCGACCACCAAAACACTGCCAGGACTACCACAGCAACAAGAGCCGACCAGAATAGTAGCGAGGGCAATGACCTTAGACACGGCAGACAACCCAGGGAGGCAACGCCGACGCCGACAAGGGGTAGCACAGGCAGGGACTTCCGTGTTTGAAGCCACTGACGCTTGCGAAACCCTGGTCTCGTTCCGTCAGCAGGCGCTAGAGCGAGCCCTGCTGGCTGCGGTGCTGCCTGTCATCGACGGTTTCACTTGTTGCCGTCAGGGGCGTGCTGCCTGTCTACCGTTCCGGCTGCCCGCTGGCAGTGTGGCGACCTGGAAGGACAAACGCTCTGTCCTTGCCGCCCTTGCGTCCGAAGGGAGCCCTCACGTCACGCCACCCAGGACTCGCACACTTTTACGGCGGCGAGTGCCTCGACTCAGGCAACAAGTGCGACTGGTGCAACAAGTCCAGGGGATGAATCAGGCGCTCGAAACCTATGCTCAAACCCTGAACGTCACGCTACAGGAGCGCACGACTCAACTGCAGCGAGCGCTAGAGTTTGAATCAACTCTCAAACATATTACTGATCGCGTCCGCGATTCGCTGGACGAAAGCACCATTTTACAAACCGTGGTGCGAGAGCTTGCCTGGGCACTGGAACTGGGCTGCTGTAATGCCGCGATCTACGATTGTGAAGCACGCCTCTCCCACGTCTGGTACGAATACACCGCCTCGATTCCGGGCTATCAGCACCAGACGCTTCAGATGGACCATTACCCGGAGATCTACGACCAGCTGCTGCAAGGAGAAGCGGTAGAGTTTTGTTCGCTCACGGCGCAAGACTGGCGCGGTCAAGTCGCTCTGTTTGCCTTTCCGGTGCACAATGGCGAACCGATGGGCGACATCTGGCTCGTGAGTCATGCCGAGCGGCTCTTGAATGATTTAGAGTTGCGCTTAGTGCAGCAGGTGATCAATCAATGTGTGATCGCCATGCGGCAGGCACGTCTCTATCAGGCGGCACAAGCTCAGGTGCAGTCCTTAGCACACCTCAACCAGCTCAAAGACGACTTTCTCAGCACGGTTTCGCATGAACTCAGAACGCCTGTGACCAATATACGTCTGGCGGTTCAATTACTGGAACGGTGCACGGAGCGGAATCTAGAGTTAAGTCAAGGTTTGCCTGAGCTGTCAGCGAACTTAACCAAAGATCGGGCGTACGTCCAAATTCTCCACAGCGAGTGCGACCGTGAAATTAATCTGATTAATGATTTGTTAGATTTGCAGCGTTTGGAAGTGGGACAGCAAGAAAGCCACCCAGTCACCCTCCCTTTGCCAGCCTGGCTGCCGCCTCTCATGGCCGCCTTTGATGTGCGTGCACAAACCCGCCAGCAAACCTTGCACCTGCAGATGGCTGACGCTTTACCAGCGCTGACCATTGACCCGTCTTGCCTCCAGCGCATCCTGACAGAGCTGATGCATAACGCCTGCAAGTATGCTCCGACTGGGGCTAACATCACACTGAGCGTCACTAAGACGGCAGACGCTACACCTAGCCTGGACATCAGCGTGACCAATACAGGTGTGACTATACCGGCACAGGCACTGGAACGTATTTTTGACAAGTTTTATCGTGTGGCTGGGAGCGATCGTTGGCAGCAAGGCGGTACAGGGCTCGGTCTGGCACTGGTGAAGCAACTCGTTGCACACTGTGCTGGTGTCATTCGGGTCACCAGCGGGTTCAACCAAACCTGCTTTCTGGTGTCACTACCGCTTGGGGCGCGTGGGCAGCCCTAAAGCTTGTACCGTTGGTCGCCCTGCAAAGCTTGCAACCTCACTGGCTCTTGCCACGCTGTCTAGCAACATGCTTTCAAACACCTTTGGGGCCCAACTTCGTAGTCCAAGTCTTGCATCACTCAGATTCTTTAGTGAGGACTTCAAACCATGCCTTATTTGCTTTCTCTGTTAGGCACTGCAGCCGCGAGCACCGACTCCAAGCAGCGCTTATGCTGTTACAGCAACAACACTGCTACCATGCAGCTGATTCGGGCGGTTAAGGAGGCGGCTTGTCTGTTTGAGCACGTGGTGTTTGCCGGTGAACGCGTTTTATTTGCAGCCTTACCAGGATCAGCGTTAGAAATACGTTCACTGTTCAGCGAGACTGCAAGCCTCAGTCGAGTGGACTGTAACCACTTGTGCCTGCAAGCAGCCCCCGAGGCGACACAAGCGGCTATGTCCGCCAAGGGAGCGCTGCAAACTGGCACCCAGAGTCAAACAGCGCCGGACGCAAACCTCTATGTTCAGTAAAGCCGTGTTCCCATCCGACTCCTCCCGCTGGCTGCAAGGCTTGACCTTATTAGTAATTGAAGATGAGCTAGTCACTCAAGGACTGCTGCTGGAGGCACTCCAACTTGTTGGTGCTCATGTCGCCCTCAGCACCACTTGTCAAGCAGCACTAGCGTTACTGAAACAGCAGCATTTTGATGTCATTCTCTCGAACATTGTGCTCCCAGATGGCAGTGGGTATGCCATGCTGCAGCAATGGCGGCAATGGGAGTTTGAGCATGGCACAGTGTGCACGCCTGCGGTGGCTGTGACAGCCGCTGTGACTACGGTCAATCGAGCGAAGGCAGTGGCAGCGGGTTTTCAGTCGTTTGTGTCGAAGCCGTATGACTTTGAGCAGTTGTTTAGTGCTGTCGCCGCTGCCGCCGGGAAAGTTAACCTCTCGTTGCCCACGTCTGCAGTCCAAGGCTTCAAGCTTTGAGCACAGCCGTTCCGGTGGGCTGAGAGGCGCAGTGGTACAGCTTCGTGAGACTGTGGGTAGTGCCGTCAAGGTATCCTTTCACTTTTTGTGGTCGGTCGGCTCCTCCTGGTCGTCTGTCGGCTATGTCCTTGTGGCGTTTACCCAGACAGGACCAGGTCCACCGCCAACAGTGCCACTGTGACTTGGGCAGGCAAAGCTCGTGCTCACGACAAACGTACTCTTTAGACAGACGTTAAGCACAGCGTCACTCACTAACGTAAGACAGTCATCACTGGCTCAGTGCCTAGCAGCAGACTCCGACCCCGTTGCGGTGTCGGCTGGCACGCACCACATCACCAAGCTTCACGTCAACCTCAAACCGCTACGTCGAGGTGCGTGTTCAGACCCCCTTCACTTAAGGATTAGCATGGCTATCCCCGCTCCAAGCCTCCAAGGTCTCTACATCTTGCTGCTACAGAACGATTCCACGTTTCATCAGCGCCTGAACGCAGTACTCGATGCCAACGGTGCGACTGTCGTGACGGTGCCGAGCTTGGCAGCAGCACGACAGAGTCTGCAATACATACGACCCCACGTGCTGCTCTGTGACGACTATCTGCCTGATGGGGAGAGCCAAGCGTTTGTCCAGCAGTTCCGGACACAAGACGACAAGGCGATGACGCTGCCGATCATCAGTCTGACTGATCGGGCGCTGCACGGGTCTGATCCGGCACCACTCCAGCAGCAAGGTTTCCAGGGTGCTGCCACGCAGTCGTTTGACATGGCACCACTCATCCAACTCATCCAGAGTGTGACACAGCACCCGGTCTTACCGTTGGCAGAGCCGCGTCCTCTGCACCGTGCGCCGCTCCCCCCTTTAGCGTCCTGATACCGTGACATAGCGAAACGCTCAAGGGCATTCCCGTCGTTTCTGTTTTAACTCTGACGCGATCGCCAAGACCAATCAACTGCCTTAGGAGCTTAGTGATGTTAGATATTGATGAAATGAGTGCCAAAGAAATCCAAAGCTTCCTTCAACAAGGGGGCTACGGGCATCTTGGCTTCATTCACGAAGGCAAACCCTGCGTAATGCCCATGCGTTATTACCTCGAAGAGGCAGACATCTACCTGTTTACAACTGAAGGCATGAAGACACATGACATTGATGCAAACCCAGAAATTTGCCTCCAGGTGGAAGACATCCATGATCCACCGCATTGGCGCAGCGTGATTGTGAATGGTCGAGCCGAGCGCCTCACCGATCCGCAAGCGATCGACCAGGCCAGACAATTCATCCAAGAGCGTAATCCCACCCTTTCGCCCGCCATCAATCGCACCTGGACTGACTCCTGGGGACGGGCAGAGGTCGTAGTCATCTACCGCCTCCAGCCCAGCGCCATGAGCGGACGCACGACTGATGGCGTGAGCAGTCAGTAAGAACCGAAGG
>JBGTJW010000692.1:0-3998 GCA_041744955.1 Stenomitos sp.
CCAACAGCCGTAGATCAAACAGGACGATCGACCCAAACAGTAGCGCCATGCCTAAAAGATGCAGGCTCTCGATCGCTGGATACAGCCATAGCCACTGGCGAATCGTGTGAGACAAAACACTTTGCTCTAGCCATAGCCAGCCAGATACCGCCAGCAGCATCAGCGTAGTTCAACGGTGCGATCGCCGACAATGAGCCGCTCCACCCGCATCTCGTTCGCTTCACTACGATGCGGATAACCCACTAATTTCACTGTCTGTCCTGCCTTCAGCGACCCTTGGGGCAAGCCCCGCCGCTCCATCCGTGTTGGTGGTGCCAAAACAGCCGTCCAGACTTTATTCCCAGACTTCAAGCGAATGGTTGTATGAGGGTTGCCAGCACTGACCTGCTGAATTTTGCCCGTCACATTAAGCGTCTTCTGATCGTTGTACTCACTCCAACCATGATGGGCGCTGGCTTCATTGGCATCAACCGTCAGAGTGGCGATCGATGCTGCTACGATTGCTGCGTGCATCAGCCCTTGCTTGGACATAAATCAATAGCTCCTACTGCTGTGATAGTTCGACTGTTGTGATATTTCTACTGTTGGGATAGAGAAAGCGTTAGCTGCTAGAGAGTGACTAACAGCTAACGACTGATCGCTTCAGTTGTGTAACCGTCTCGCAGATCTGGGTGCGATGTTGCAGTTGTTGTGACCCAACTCATCTCACCCATGTCTTTAGTGTGACGGGTGAATATGACAGAAAAATGTCAGGGGCGATCGCGCTAAAGGTAGCGTGTCAACCGGGCATTGGTAGAGTCTGCGATCGTCGTTAAGCAGGAGGTCTAAATTAAGCACCAATTTAGAACCGGGTTTCGACTGCGCTCAACCCGCCGACACACAGGACTGAGAGCATTGGGACTTCGGCGTGATCGCTCAGTCGAACGCGAAGTCGAAATGCAGCTTACAAATAGGACTTACGTGTAAGGTGTTTAGATCCCCGACTTCTGGCTAAAACTCAGCTATAAAGACTAGTTCCATCGTAGAAGTCGGGGATCTTTGCGTAAGCCCTAACAAATAGTTACGCCCAGCTACTTAGAATACTGCGGCTTTAATGGTTCTGCTTAAATCGCCCTCACAAACAGCGCCATGCCCTTGAAATTCCTGGCGATTTATGAATAATCTTGAAGTTAACCAAACATTAATTTGACCTTTCCTGACTTTTGCAGCCATGCCCACAAAGGAGCCGTGAGTGAACGCAGCCGAACAGGCAACATCCCTGGAAACAACTAGCAAAATCGCCGCCGCCGCAAACCTTTTTAAGACCGAGTTTCCTGATGCCAAATCAGACTTGAAACCCTGGGTAAACGATTCTGACACGCGAGAACTGGTTGATCCCGAGTCGATCGACATTGGGTTTCACTTTCCTGGGTTTTCGCGCTTGCTTCAAAGCCGTAGCCTGTTGCTGCAAATCCGCTTTTACAAAGAAACCCAGACTGGAGAACCCCGAGCGATCGGTGCAGAGATTGCAGGCTTTGACCATCGTGGCAAACAGTGGTGGCTTTCGACTGTAGATAACTGGGCGTTTGAAGGCAGCAGCTACCCCACACCTGAAATGGGAGAGAAATTGAAATCGTTTTTGAGAAGCGTCTTAGCACTGTTTAGTAGTTCATGACCAGGAGAAGGCGAAAAGCAAACAGGCTGAACTCAAAACTCTCTGGCGTTCGCGAAGCGTGTCTTACAGACTCAGCGGCGCAAAGCGCTACTCAAAACTCAAAACTCAAAACTCAAAACTGTCCCATCTCTCCACAACGTTGGTGGGTCGAATCCAATCGCGCTTACCCGATCGCAATTCTCGGCAGTCGATGCTTAAAGCCACAGAGGATTTCCCACGAAATGGTATCCAGCATGGTTGCCCAGTCGTCTGCCGCGATCGATTCGTTGCCGTCTTGACCTAACAACGTCACAACTTCGCCTTCCCGCAGATCGGGGATTGCACTCACATCCAGCATGAGTTGATCCATTGTCACAGCGCCAATTTGCGGTACTCGTTGCCCTCGAACGATCGCCTCCATTTGGTTAGACAGGTTGCGCGGCACCCCATCGGCATAGCCGATCGCCACGACAGCAATTTGTCGCTCCTGGTCTGCCACAAACCGATGCCCGTAGCTCACGCCTGTTCCGGGTGGAATTGTTTTCACTTGCGTCACTCTGGCTCTTACCTGTAGAGCAGGCTGGAGGTCAAGGACAGCCTGCAAGTGGTCTGCCGGATACAGCCCGTAGATTGCCAGACCAACCCTCACCAGGTCGTAGTGGAACGTTGCATCCGACAAGGTGCCGCCAGAATTTGCCAGATGCAACCGCGGTAGGTAAATGCCGCGAGCGTTAATTTGGGCGATCGCCGTTTCAAACCGCCGTTGCTGCTGCTTGGCAATGGTTCGGTTTGGGTCTTCTGCCGTCGCCAAATGGGAGTAAACGCTGTCAATGCGCAGCTTTGGCAACCGCTGCACCAGTTGCACAAACTCGGCTGCTGCCTGCCAGTCCGTACCCAAACGCGACATACCAGTATCCAGCTTGAGATGCACTGACAGAGACGGTTGTTGGGTTTGTGCCAGTACGTCTGCAAAGATGAGTGCCTGACGCGGCGTGCATAAGGTCGGTTGCAGTTGCCAATGGACGATCGCCCGAATTTGCTCTGGAGTGTGGTTAGCGCCCAACACCAACACTGGCGCATCAATCCCGGCTTCCCGAAGCTCAATCCCTTCGGGGATCGTGGCAACGCCCAGCCAGGTCGCCCCAGCGTGCAGCGCGGCTTGAGCCACGGTTGTAGCGCCATGACCGTAGGCATCGGCTTTGACCACTGCCATTAACTCGGTCTGGTTTGACAGCAGCCTGCGAATTTGCTGGACGTTATGGGCGATCGCGCTGAGATTGACTTCAACCCATGCCCGTTCGCGTCGCATCAACGCAATCCCTGGACTTTGCTCCCAACTCAACATGGCACCTGGCTCCTCCACTCGTATCATAAAAGCGGTTAGCAACGAGCTGATAAGCCCGATCACTGACCGCTTTTTATAAATGAACAGAACCTTACCAGCTTTTTGCCAACTTGCAAAATCGCGGACGATCGTAAGCAACCAGACAATGAAGCCTATATAACGATCCTATCTGGATTGTGAGAAATGATTCCACTGGAATCATTTCTCACAAAGCCTCTCAATCTCACAACTGATTTAGGACCGCTGTACCATCTAGGGCTGTGGTTTCGGCGGTGTAGCGTTAGGCAAGAAAAAGATCAGCTCTCCATCTTTCATGCGCGTTTGACCACCCAGCGCCAAAATTTCCTTCTTGGCTCGCTCTTGCGTCGTTTTGTCATTCACAGCCACAGCCTGATAATAGATCGATGTCCAGGCTTGAAACCGCACCGAGATGCTGTTGGGGTCTTGCTGCAAAAACGTTACTGTTTGTTGAAAGATGGGTTCAAGCTCCTGATAAGGAGTGCCCTGTACCCATTTGGCTGCCATGGCGTGCGAGTTGATTGAACCGGGAACATCGCCCAGCAACAGCAGTTGATCGATCCCTTTGAAGCGCCAGATCTGAAAAGATTTGGGGTTGATTTGGGGCGATAAGGCAGCCGTGCCCCGATCCATAAACCGCACGGCAGTTTGTGGTTCACCCAACTGATAGGAGATGGTCCCAGAAAGGAACAAGTAAACATCGACAAAGCGTGGGTCTAAGTGCGTAATGAGATCAAAGTACTCCGTACTAAGGGCATAACCAGTGTTAGCGCGAACCTCGTCGTCACCGTAGTACTGCAAAAAATTGAGGAACGTCCAGTCTGCAACTAGATTATTGAAGCCAAAGGTAGGGAGTTGCTTGAGCAGGCGTAGCCGCACGGCTTCTTGTTGCTCTGCCTGTTGCGGGTTGGAGAGCCAGACGGACGGACGGGCTAGCTGCGATCGTTGCATCAAAACTACGCTAGCTAGAGCTGCGATCGCGATCGCGCCACCAACGAAGGG
>JBGTJW010000693.1:0-9710 GCA_041744955.1 Stenomitos sp.
AAGTTGCAACCCCACAACTGTATCAAAACTCATCGCGCCTAATGCACTTTGATACATAGATTCATTGACGACTTGTTTTACAGAGTTTAAGGTCGAAACACCAAATTACCATCGCGGCTGCTCAGTGTAAATTAAACGGTCGTTTTGTTGCCTGTTTTCAGTTGCAGTTAATCCTGGTTGGCATGGATGATTGCAGGTTGGTTGCAAGGGAGTGCTGGTTCAGTTGCAGTTAATCCTGGTTGATGTGAAATTATAGTTGCAACTAATCCTGGTTGAGAAATGTCTTGATTGCAGGTTTGAGCGATTAGTATTGCAGGTCGCTACAAGTAGTAGCATTTGGACTGATTACGCGGCTCTGTCTGTCGTCACTTGAGCCGCTCACGCCTCTCCACTTTCCCTTCTGCCCTCTGCTCTTGTCTCCTACCCAATTCTGTCAGGCAGTGTTCTTCACCTTGAGTCCTGTTACCTGTCTCTCTACCAAGGGGCACTATAGTCTTAAGTCGATTTCTGGTATTCACGAGCTATGGTGATCAATCATTCGCTTACATCTGAAGTGCCCCTGAAGGATCTCAGTCTGCCTCTGGAGCGCGATGTCTTTCTACGCACTTTAATTCGAGAGTTAGCTGGTACATTGCAGGATGTCGTAGGCTTAGAGGAAGCCTCGGGCTTTATGAGCGTTGTGGGGCAAAACATGGGGAGGCAAATAGACCAGGAGTACAAGGCGGCTCTAGAGGTCTCTCATCTGACGCAGGCGCAGGTAGCCGCCGTGCTGGTGGATTTGAAGCGGCGCATCCAGGGTGACTTTTATATCATTGAACAAACGGACGAGAAGCTTGTGCTAGGGAATCGTGCCTGCCCGTTTGCTGAAAAAGTCATCGATCGCCCCGCGATGTGTATGATGACCTCCAATGTGTTTGGTTTCATTGCCGCAGAGAACCTGGGCTACGCCAAAGTCGAATTGCAAGAAACGATCGCGTTAGGCGCACCGGGCTGCCGGGTCGTCGTTTATCTAAAACCGACTCCCGAAGCAGAAAGCAGCCACGGCAGAGAATACTTTCAAGGAGAAAACGAGGGGTGACTCCCGAACAGTTTCTCGAATTTGCCAGCCTTTTGCCAGAACCGATGCTCCTGCTTGAGGGAAACGGTCAAATTTTGGCTACTAATCCGGCATGTTTCAAACTGCTGGGGTTAAACCATCAGAGACTGCAAGGGCAAAAGCTCTTTGATGTGCTCACTGATGGTACGGAGAAAGTCAAACAGTATCTACGCACTTGCTCCGTCAGTCGCAACATGGTACTTGGCTCCTTCACCTTCAAGACCAGTGAGGGAGAGTCGTGTCTATGTCGCTGTGAAGGGGCTGTCCTCCGACCATGGTCGCCGACCGCATCAGCACTGCTTTGCTTACGCCTGAAAACTCAGGCAGCCGCCAGCAGCCGTTTCACCTTACTGAACAAGAAAATCGCTGCCCTGGCAAAAGAGATTCAGCAGCGCCAGCAAATCGAAGAAACCTTACACAAATATCAATTGCTATCGGAGCATAGCCGCGACATTGTACTCTACATCAGCAAAGAGGGTCGTCTGCTAGAAGCAAATCAAGCAGCAGTGCAAGCATATGGCTACGATCGCGTCACCTTGCTAACCTTAAAGCTTGCTGATTTGCGGGCACCTAATACCCTTGCTGCCCTGCCTGAGCAGCTTGAGCAGGCGAACCAGAAAGGTATCCTATTTGAAACGGTGCATTGCCGTAAAGATGGCAGTCACTTTCCAGTGGAAGTCAGCGCCCAGAGTGCTCTCATTAACGGTGAGAAGATGGTGCTGAGTGTCATTCGAGACATTACAGAGCGTTGGCAAGCTGAAGCAGAACGAGAACAGTTACTCATACGGGAAAAAACAGCACGGGAAGCGGCTGAAGTGGCTGAGCAGCGGGCACGCTTCCTGGTAGAAGCTAGTACGACCCTGACCTCCTCTCTGGATTATGCATACACGCTTAGCAGTGTGGCAAAAGCTGTTGTGCCGACTCTGGCAGATTGGTGTGCGATCGATATTCTCAAAGACGATGGGACGTTAGAACGGCTGGCAACGACACATATTGATCCCGCTAAGGTGCAATGGGGCGCGGAACTGCATCGTCGCTACCCACCGGACTTAAATGCGCTACAAGGCATTGCTCAGGTCTTACATACCGGACAGTCGGAGTACTACCCAACGATTACTGACGACCAGCTCGTTGCGGCGGCTCGGGATGCCGACCATCTCAGGATCCTACGAGAACTTGGCATGAGTTCTGTGATGCTGGTGCCGCTGAACGCACGAGGCAAAACGTTAGGCACCATTTCTTTTGTCGCAGCGGAATCTGGGCATTCCTACAGTCTAGATGACCTGGATCTGGCTGAAGAGTTAGCCCGTCGAGCCGCGATCGCTCTGGACAATGCTCGCCTGTACCAGGAAGCCCAACAAGCCCGACAGTTAGCCGAACACGCAGCCGATCGTACGGCCCGTCTCCAGGCAGTGACCGCTGCCCTTTCGGAATCGCTGACTCCAGTGCAGGTGGCAGAGGTAATTGTAGAACAGAGCCTCGCCGCCCTGGAAGCAGATACTGCACTCATAGCACTGTGCAGCGAAGATGGCACCACGCTAGAGATTGTGCGAACAATAGGCTATGAAGCCAGCCTGGAGGAAATTCAACAGCAATTCTTGACCTATTCACCCAATCCCTTGACAGAGGTAGTGCGAACCGGACAACCTGTTTGGTCAGAACCTCTCACTAACCGGCTGGCTCGCTACCCGCATTTGGCAGAGACGTACAAACGTTTGCCCTTTGAGGCATGGATCTCACTACCCTTAATAGTGGAGGGGAAAGCAGTGGGAGGGCTATCCCTCTCTTTTAAACGGTTCCGGCTTCTCAATCAGGATGATCGCGATTTTGTCCTCGCACTCACCCGTCAATGTGCTCAAGCCATCGTACGTGCTCAACTCTACAATGCAGAGCAGCAGGCAAGAGCGGAGGCAGAACGAGCCAATCGCATTAAAGATGAGTTTTTGGCGGTACTCTCCCACGAGTTGCGATCGCCGCTCAATCCCATTCTGGGTTGGTCAAAACTGCTGCAACAAGGCAAGCTTGATGCCGCCAAAACAACGAATGCGCTGGCAACCATTGAACGCAACGCCAAGCTACAGGTGCAGCTTATTGATGACCTGCTTGACATCTCCCGCATTCTCCGGGGCAAACTCACCTTAAACATCTCGCCAGTGCAGCTTTCGTTTGTGCTCTCGGCGGCGATCGAGACGGTGCAGTTGGCGATCGACGCTAAAGCCATTCAACTCACCCTGATACTTGACCCAGCCGTAGGTGCAGTGCTGGGTGACACGGCGCGGTTACAGCAAGTGGTATGGAACCTTTTAGCTAACGCCGCCAAATTTACGCCTGCTGGTGGACAGATTACTGTTGCGCTCACTCAAGTGGGAAACTGTGCTCAGCTTCAAGTCAAAGACAATGGTAAAGGGATTGCTCCCAACTTTCTGCCCTACGTCTTTGAGCACTTCCGCCAGGAGGATGGGGCGACTACCCGCCAATTTGGTGGCTTGGGACTGGGCTTAGCGATCGTGCGACAAATTGTAGAACTGCATGGTGGCACTGTCAAGGCAGAGAGTGAGGGTGAGGGGAAGGGAGCCACTTTCACGGTCAAACTGCCCCTGGCGACGATCGCATTAAACCATGCTCAAGTGACCCAACCAGAGGCTCCTACCGTTGACTTACGAGGAATGCAAATCCTCGTCGTTGATGATGAAGCTGATATGCGGGAGCTAGTCGCCTTTACGTTAGAACAGCATGGGGCTACAGTCAGCATCGCCGCTTCGGCAAATGAGGCGCTCACGCTGCTGGATCGCTGCATACCCGATCTGCTGCTTAGCGACATTGGTATGCCAGACATGGACGGTTATATGCTGATGCAACAGGTGAGACAGCGCACCGCCAAATCTGGTAGGCAAATGCCAGCTATTGCCCTCACCGCCTACGCTGGTGAGCTAAACCAGAAACAAGCCCTCGCCGCTGGGTTTCAGCAGCACGTTTCCAAACCAGTTGAGCCAGATACGTTAATCAAGGCGATCGTACATTTACTAGCCAGAAATAGTCATGCTTAAGGCAGGCGTAAAAAAACGATGGCAGTGCTCCAGCGTGGGGGAAAGAAACATTTAGGGGTTGAGCCGAGATAAAGGCAAAAAAGTGCAAGATGGGTTGAAAAGCCTTATCCAGATTGAGTTTTAGAGAATTGATCGCAGTGCGGCTCAGCATCAGGGCTTCTGCCCGATCGACAGAGGGTCAGTGGCAGCATGAGGGTTCTAGAGGCTCCTTTCAACGAAGGAATCGACCTTTGAGACATGTGCCAGCTGGAGCATCTGGTCCAAAAGCTATCCAATAGTCAAAAGAAGAGCAAGCAAAATCTGTACTTGCACCTTTTTGCCTCTATCTCGGCTCAACCCCTTGAACGCTTGCGTGAACGACTCAAAATCGACCCGTACCATGATGCGGCGCAGTGTCGAGAGGCTTGGCAGTCGTTGCCTCGGCAAGTCCAACAGCGACAATAACTCCGTTTGATGGCGAGCCACAAAGTCGGCAAGCGGTCGATAGCCTGTGCAGCCACTCATCGTGCCCATCACCACGAGCAGCAATACCACCCACAAGGGGTACTCGGGTTGAGTACGGCAAGCTCGAATCGTTTGCAGGTGCTCAATCAGGCTCATGCGACCACAGATGCTAAGAAACGACCCCTCTATTCTCTATTTTCTACGGCTGATAGATCAGCCCTGCCCTGTTTTGGGGGCAAGAAAGCCGTCTATGTTTCAAAGTCAACGAACCCAGAAGCGTCAAGAAACTCGTGGCGCTTCCTGAACTGCTTTTACTCTACTCCTGACCAGCAACGGGTTCAGCCTCTTTGCAATTAATCCTGGTTTGAGCCTTTATGATTGCAGGTCGCTACAACTAATCGTCTCCGCTGCAAACACCACCGTCTGCTGATCGAGTTCCTCTGGGGTAATGAGCGCTGACTCTAGTGCCAAATGCTCTAACGCCGCAAGCCAGCGCTGATAGTAGTTCCAGCTTGGATCATCTAATGCGTGCGCCGCTTCCCATGTGGCGATCGAAGCAATGAGCTGCTGCCGAAATTCCTCCCATTCGTAGTACCCCTTTTTAGAAAGCGCGATCGCCATACCAAAAGCACGGCTTTCCCACGAATCATCGAAGGCTAGCTCTCCATTGCAGCGCGGAGGAGAATCTTTCGCACCCAGCATACTGGCAGCAGCAAAATGTTCAAACTTCGTTTGCATTCTTTCCTTCTCTATCAAACAACACGTTAAGCAACCGTCACTTTTGCAACGCCCATCATGGCTTCTGGGGTTAGTAAGGCTGCCAGTTTGGCTTCGCTCATGCCTTCAGTTCCGGCCGGTCGTTCGGGTAGGACCCACCAGCGAATCTGGGAACTGCTATCCCAGACTTTGATTTCGACGGATGGATCAAGTACCACACCAAATTCCTTCAATACCGCTCGTGGTTCTCGCACCACACGGGCGCGGAAGGTCGGATCTTTAAACCAGTAAGGGGGTAAGCCGAGCGTCGTCCACGGGTAGCAAGAACAGAGGGTACACACAATCACGTTATGCACTTTTGGTGTGTTTTCCGCTATCTTCATATGTTCCCCTTCTGCCCCTGACATGCCGGGTGGAAACTTCAGCTCAGCGATCGCCGTATTGGCATCAGCTAACAGTCGGGCTTTGAAAGCTGGATCGACCCAGGCACGCGCCACAATTTTGGCACCATTAAAGGGTCCCATCTCCGTTTTGAAATAGTCCAACACCTTGTCAACGGTGCTACCAGTAATAACGCCTTTCTTAATGAGTAAGGCTTCTAGTGCCCGTACACGAGCCGCGCTATACGTTTCGCGATCGGTGTCATATTTGAAGTGATCGTAACTGCTCATCTCTTTTCTCCTCACACAGCTTCAAGATAGGTTTCAAACAGATCGTCGTAATAGGTTGAGTTTGGCTCAGACAGCGCTTCGCCCCAGATGTCTTTAGGGCTGAAAGAAACCAGGTAGACGGGCATGGGCGTGCCAATGCCATCGGGTCCTGTGGGGAAGAAGTAGGTGTAAGCGCCAGGATAAATCGCATCAATCACACCAATCTTGCCGCGCAAATGTCCAGGCAAGCGGGTGTGGTCAATGGGTGGAATATCTTTCACTTTGACCTTCATCCCTGCAGCAAATTTGGGTTTTTCCGCTATTTCTCGCTTTGGTGAATCGCCTTCACGCAAATAGCGGATGATCTGGTCATCGATCGCGGGATTGCCGCCTTTTGGTAAGGGCGCACTGCTGAGCTTGGCATTGGACAAATAAGTAGCGGTTTGAGCATCCAATTCCGCCTTGGTGATATAGCCCTTCTCAATAAAGAAGCCAGAAATGCCCCCTAACCACTTTTCGTAGTAGCGCAACCGAAAGTAATCAAAGGGATTCATCCCCTCAGCACCCATCCGCAGGTGTCCCCAAGTCCAGAAGTCCTTAAACGCTGTGGGGATTTTCTTAATGGGATACTTCGGCAAGGTTTGATCGAGATGGTTACTCAAGCCCATCATGGCAACGTGAATGCCAAAAATGCGCTTTTCCCACTCTTCCACAAACACTTTCTTTTGAAACTCGACTGGACCTAAGCCCTCAATGCCACCGAGCCGATGTTGTAACTTCATGCACTCCTCCTCTTGCTGCTGTATCGAGTTAATTGAGACAATAATCGCGGCACTTAAACCAGGCAGTGCCGGAACTCATCCCGCAGCGCGCTTTCGTTCAAGTTGCGTCCAATGAAAACTAATTCATTACGGCGATTTTCATCAAGTTTCCAGGGTTTACCAGGTCTACCGTCGAGCATCATGTGAACACCCTGAAACACAAAGCGACGGTCCTCGTCATCAACATTCATAATCCCTTTCATGCGAAAGATATTGGGACCTTGAACCTGCGCCAGTTGATAAAGCCAACGATTCAATCGATCGCTACTGACCGTTCCCGGTTCGGTAATGGCAACTGAAAACACCGATTCATCATGCTCATGCGCCGCTTCCTCTAAGAACTGAGGGTCAATGCTTAACGCCTGCTTCAGGTCAAATGCATTGATTCCCAGCACGGCATTCAAATCTACAGCACAGTTTTGAGTCGCGTAGATTTTGGCGATCGCGTTCATGCCCCGTACTCGTTGCTCCAAGGTCTGGAGGCCATCAGAGGTCACAAGGTCACTTTTGTTCAGCAAAATTACATCCGCAAACGCAATTTGCTCCTGGACTTCGCTACTGTCCCAGTGCTCCCAAATGTGCTTGGCATCCACAACGGTAACGATTGCATCTAACGTTGTTTGCCTCTGCAACGCTTCATCCATAAAAAATGACTGAATGACGGGTGCTGGGTCGGCTAGCCCCGTCGTTTCAATCAGCAGATGGTCAAACTGCTCACGTCGCTCCAACAACTTGCCGATCAGCCGGATTAAATCGCCCCGCACGGTGCAGCAGATGCAGCCGTTGTTCATCTCCAAAATTTCTTCGTCTGCCCCTTCAACCAGTTGATTGTCAATGCCCACTTCACCAAACTCATTCACAATGACAGCAATTTTCTGTCCATGTTGTACCGTCAGGATGCGATTCAGTAATGTGGTTTTGCCTGCTCCTAAATAACCAGTCAGCACCGTCACTGGCATTTTGTTCACTAGTGCCATTTCGTCTCCTTCACCCTAAGCGCAACACACTCGAAACCCAATCATGCGATTCAACGAGGCGGCTGGATAACCTGATCGAGTCGCGGAACGTGCCTGATCTGGCGTATCTGCCCAGGCTCCACCCCGGAGCGATCGCCAATCGACGTGACCTTCATTCACCCAGGCAACACTACGCTTAGGTGCACCGTGGTAGCTATCATGCCAAGTATCGGCACACCACTCCCAGACATTGCCATGCATCGCGCTGAGACCAAACGCATTGCGTGCAAAGCTTTCAACAGAGGCGGTTGACTGACGATACGCCCCTTCTGCTTCTAAAGCGTAGGTAAAGGTGCCCCCATAATTTGCCAGTTGGCTCGTAACGGTTTCACCAAAGTGAAAGGGCGTTGTTGTACCCGCACGGCAGGCATATTCCCATTCGGCTTCGCTGGGCAAGCGGTAGGTCGATCCGGTGTGTTGCGAAAGGCGATCGCAAAACTCCATCGCATCGAACCACGATACTGATTCCACCGGAAGATCATCGCCCTTAAAGTAGGACGGATGGAGGGGTAAAACGCGCTTTACCTGGGGTAGGCTAGCAACCCAACGCCACTGCACTTGTGTCACCGTTTGCTGACTCATAAAAAACGATGGCACCGTCACTCGGTGTTGCGGTCGTTCACTGTCAAGGCTAGAACGCTCAGTCGCCGCCGCACCCATCAAAAAACGTCCTTTTGGGATCGCTACCATATCGATGGCTAGACCGTCTTGCAGGGACTCTGCAAAAAAATGAGCTTGATGGACGCGACGTTCTTTCTCTTGTCCATCGCGACCGACGTTGGTCACTTCAAACACGAATGTTTGTAGATTTGGTCGAGCGCTACCAGGTTCCAAACCTTGTGGTGATAAGGCTGCTAAGACCCGATCGCCCACTCCAAGGGCCAACCCAAAACCACCAAGCCCCGCATATTGCACAAATTGTCGCCGCCGCATGATGCACTCCTCCACGCTAAATTTTCCTTCGATGCCTACTTAGCGCTGTTGCTTGCTGACACCATGAACCTATCACCAAGCAAAACCAACACCATAGAACAGCAATGACTGATAAAAATCTTTGCAATGCCTCAACTTCGTCTACCAGCGGTTTAGTGAAACATCGTTATAAGGAAAATACAGGCAATAAAACTTCCTAGAATTAGGTACTAAGAAATTCAGCAAAAGCTATGCCTGTAATGAACCTTAAAGAAGGTGAAACCAGTGCATCAACATAAGAGGCCGATAGGCGACAACTTCGATCTAGTGGTCGTTTTACATGAGAACCAAGAATAGCTTGACCCTTAACCTAGCTTCAGCAATGCTCTGAATGCTCCTGTTTCAAGGCTTGAGCAGGTGCAAAAAATAGGGGCTGCTTCTTGAAGACTAGGACAATTTTTACGGTGAAACGGAACCCTTAAGTTCGTAAAAGATTTATTGATTACTGGTGAAACTACTGAATTAAACAACACATGAGACGATAGATCTAAAGCATAGGCAAGGATAGTGTTTGAAGATACAAATTGCGGAAGTATGATGAAACGCTATCAATTACAGCAAAAGGTGTCGCCGCAAAGGGGTTTAGCCCCCGTCTTGCACCGATAAGTTTTGGAGCACTGGTGCAAATTGCCGAAAATGACCGACGACGCCAAAATTAGTCTGAGAACTATACCCAAAGTTTCCATCAAATCTAGAATCCAACTCGTTCTGACTCTATTACCTAACGGTTGTTTTCAGCAAAGTCAGCCCTTACAGTTCCAGCTCATAAAGGGGGTTGAAGAGCAACGGAACAGAAAGTCACGTTAAGGCTGAAACTCTTCAGCAGCAGGCATTTCAAAAAGTGCTTTTCAGTCTCAATGAGACGTACCAATTAGCCTCTAAGTTATTTGGTACAGAAATTATGAACGAGATAGCAGGGGTTTCAGGCTCCTGGTTTTCAGCAGGTT
>JBGTJW010000694.1:0-16364 GCA_041744955.1 Stenomitos sp.
TTCCAACAAAAACTCAACCGTATCTGGATTGATTGACTCGTAAGCAAGTTGAGCAATGAAGGCTGGCTCTAAGTAGAAGTGAATAAACTCAACATTTCTACTCCAGGAGCCACCATAGGGCACATGAGCCGGAAAGATTTGAATATGACCACTGGTGTAGTCATTCCCCTCAAACTGTGTGCTGCTCCATCGACCCTCTGAAACCCAATTTACTTCTACCGAATGGTAACCAAGTGGCAGGACAACAATGTGCTGCGGATTCTGTAGTTCAGGCAATTCCCAGGCTGGCTGATAATGATGAGCGAGATGGATATTTCTCCAGCTTGAGGCAAAACTGGTCAAGACGGGCAAGTTGGGTAGAATCTGCGTAGGCACCTCCTGGAGGAAGTCAACCTTTAGGGGGCGTTCTGTTGACACGATGCTCATTCCTTCCAATAGATTGCTAGTGAAAATCCCTGACTAAGGAAATTATCAATCTACGGAGTGGTGAGGATGCGTGTCGCAACGTACTAATTGCCAAATAGATTCAGCTTTTCTAGCTGGATGCGAATTGGTGAAGGTACTTACAGTCGTGATGAAATTCTGGTCTGACTCACTGTAAGCGCTGAATGTGTTGATAATTTTGCCATCTGCCGCGAGCCAAGTTTGCTCCATCAGCTTGATAAACAGTCGGCTCCATTAAATGAAAGCACTCTGCTTACTTCCAACTAAAGAGCAGCCAGATGCCGATGAGGGCTATCAGTACGCCGATGATCGCCCGTGGGCTAACTTTTTCACCGATCGCGATCGCGACGGGAATGACGAACAGAGGGCTGGTAGCACTAAGTGCCTGGGCAATGCCAGCCGCCGTATATTTCAGCGAAATTTGTTGGAGCCAGATCGCTAGATAGGTGCTGGCAAACGCAGTTCCCGTGAGAATGATCAGAAAACGGGGCGATCGTAGTAGCTTCAAATCCTGATTTAATGTCTGAGCAGACCGTTGTTGCACCAGGAGCCAGAGCAGCAGCACCAAGCCACCTGCCACTAAACGAATAAACGCACTCCACAGTGGGTCGATCGTAGTGCCTGCCAGCGCCGCTCTCGAAAGCACAGCACCACTTGCTTGACCCAGGGCTGCCAGCAAGCCAAACCCAGTACCGCGCCACAGTTGGCGTTGAGTTGTGGCTTCAGTGGTGCGCTCGACCACAACCCACGCGACACCGACGATCGTCAGCGCAATGCCAAGCCATGCCCCTACGGCAAGACGTTCCTGCAAGAAAACCAGCGCCATCACAGCCGCTAGCGGTGGCGCGATCGATTCCAGTGCCAGCGTCCGGCGTGCGCCCAGGCAGTTGAGTGCCTCGAAGTAAGCGGTGTCGCCAAAGCCAATGCCAACGACTCCGCTAAGGCAGAGCAACCCCAAAGCGGTAGGGCTAACGTGCGGTAACAGTTTGCCTTGCAGCAAGAGGGTCAGGAGCAGGAACCCGATCGCCATCAGTCCCTTAATCAGATTCAGCCGGAGGGGCGACAACTGCTGCCCAAGGCTGATGTAAACGACTGAGGCGATCGCCCAAATGAGTGCGGCACTTAAAGCTGCCAGTTCGCCACGAAAGGTCGTTAAAAGGGAAGACATGGCAATAGCGGTTCACGTTGTGTCATGGTAGCGCCGCGATCGCGGTCTTCATTGCGCTTTTTGCTGCTGGTAGAGTGCTTTGAACCGCCTTTGCTGCTCGTTGTGATCGACGATCGGAGCCGGATAGCCACAGCGATCGCACTCCAGAGGCAGAATGTTACCGGTTACCAGGTCTTCGGTATCAATACTGCGGAGTTCTGGTAGCCATTGGCGGATGTATTCAGCTTCGGAGTCAAACTTTTTTGCTTGACTGGCAGGGTTAAAGATGCGGAGCGGTTTCGGGTCCATGCCGCTGGAGGCACTCCACTGCCAACCGCCGTTATTGGCAGACAGGTCGCCATCGTACAGCCGTTGCATAAAGTACTTCTCGCCCAGCTTGACATCGATCATGAGATCCTTCGTCAAAAAGCTGGCAACGATCATGCGGCAACGATTGTGCATCCAGCCAAGTTCGTTCATCTGCCGCATGGCAGCATCGACGATCGGGTAGCCTGTTTTGCCATCGCACCATGCCTTGAAATGGTCTGGGTTGTTGTCCCACGGAAAATTTTGGAAGGGTTTGCGATACGCGCCATCGGCTAGCTGTGGGAAAAAGTACATGACCGTCTGGTAAAACTCGCGCCATGCGAGTTCCTGCCGCCAAACGCGGATACCATCCTGTGCCTCATCGCTACGAGCCTGTTCCATCGCTTCCGTTGTTTTTGCCCACACCGTACGCACCCCGATCGCACCAAACTTGAGCGCCGCACTGAGATGAGAGGTGCCTTCGGGATTGAATGGAAAATTGCGCTGTTCCTGATAGTCTGCGATGGAGCGATCGCAAAATGTTTCTAAGCGCTCCTGTGCGGCAGCTTCTCCTGGCTCCAGCAGCAGCGGGTTATCCCACACAAAACCCAGGTCTTTAGCCGTTGGTAGGGCGATCGCACCTGCATTCTGTGCGGCTGTTTGCTCCTGCTCTGTCAGCCCGATCGCCGCCTCTAGCGCCTTCACTGGTTCGGCTTTCGGTTTGCTGCTCCAGTTGCGCCAGAAGGGTGTGTAGACCGTGTATGGCTCACCAGCACCCGTACGAATTTCGTCTGGTGCGTGTAAAAGCTGATCCCAGAAATTTCGGCACGAGATACCAGCTTGCTGGAGGGCTGCTTGAACTGCGCGATCGCGCGCCTGCGAGTATGGCTCTACGTCTAGATTCCAGAAGACTGCCTTCGCCTTTAGCGCCGTTGCCAGCCCCGGAATAGCGCTTAGCGGATCAGCCTTTAGGATCAGCAACTGACTACCCGCCTGAGCATAGCGCTGCTGCAATGACTGCAAACAGCCCATCATGTAGGTGATTTTGGCTGGCGCAACGTCATCCCGCTGCAAAAGGCTGGGGTCAAGGCAAAACACGCCCACAACGTTCTGGCTTTGTTCACGAGCTGCTGCCAGCCCCACATTGTCCGAGAGGCGTAGATCACGACGATGCCAGAAGAGAATGAGATCAGACATAAATAGCTAAGAGTTTTTGGTTTTTAGTTTTGAGCGGTTGGTTACTAGCGGGATCACTTGCTAACAACGAACACGCATCACCAACCGTTACAGAAACGGTCGCGCCAAGACAAAGCTACAAATGGTTTTTGCGTCCGTGATGTCGCCAGTCTGGATGGCTTTTTCGACTTGAGCGATCGTCATCATCACGGTTTCGATATCTTCATCGGCATCCTGGCTCGGTGGATTTTCGAGCCGTGTCAAATCTTGCGCCAGATAGGCATGGATGCTTTCATCTGAGTAGCCTGGAGCCACGAAAAATTCGCCTAGTTTTTGCCAGCGATCGGCATGATAGCCCGTCTCTTCTTCAATTTCACGCTGGATTGTTGCTTCGGGCGTTTCACCCGACTCCACCGTACCCGCCGGGAATTCTAGCAGTCGTCCCTGCACGGCAAAGCGATACTGCTTCACCAGAATCAACGTGCCCTCTGCTATCACAGGTACAGCTAACGCGCCACCCGGATGCCGAATGCACTCCCATTCGCCTTCCGTTTGGTTAGGCAGGCGATAACGGCTCGACTCAAAGGAAAATCTGCGCCCTTGATAGAGCAACCGTTGTTTGAGCCGTTGAGGTGGTTCGCGATCGGGCATAAGGGGAAGGGAGTGGGGAGTGGGGAGTGGGGAGTGGGATGAGGGATATAAGGATGAGGGATAAAGGATGAGGGATAAAGGATGAGGGATATAAGGATGAGGGATAAAGGATGAGGGATAAAGGATAAAAGTTTTACTTCATTCCTTATGCTCTTTTCTGCCTTTTACCCTTTGCCCTTTGCCTTCTGCCTTCTGCCTCCTGCCTTCTCTAACCAAGTCTGACTTCTGAACAGTCTACCGTTTGTACTAGTTGCGCGATCGATTTTCCTGAAATTGGCTCAATCCAGTGAGGCGCAATTTCTGCCAGCGGCACCAGTACAAATGCCCGCTCGGTCATGTGGGGATGGGGAATTTGTAGGGTGGGCGTGTTGAGTATGACTGCATCAAATAGCAACAAATCCAGGTCGAGCGTTCTGGCACTCCAGCGCTCTCGACGGATACGACCAAAGTTGGCTTCGATTTGCAGTAAGGCTTCTAGCAATGCCTGTGGTGACAAGGTTACGGTCAGCAGCGCACAGCCGTTGAGATAGTCGGGTTGCGGTGGTCCAACGGCTTTGGTCTGATACCACTGCGATCGCGCCTCTAACGAAAGCCCTGGAATGTGTGCTAAAGCCTTCAGCGCTGCTTCCAGTATTGTGAACGAATCACCCAGGTTGCTACCTAGCGCGATCGCACAACGAGCCGATGCTACCGTCTCCGATCCCTCCGACATCGCCAAGCCAGCTCCAAAACCCACTCCCTCTTCCCTAGCCCCTACGCTTTAACGCACGATCGTCAAAATCGCAGTCAAAAGACTCAGCAAAATGAGTACCCACAGCACCGAACCCGGAATGAAGGTTAATAGTCCAATGCCACGCAGAATCCAGACCAGCACTGTCATCAACAGCACTGCCAGAAACGCCACCATGCTTGGCTTGAGCGATCGTCCCATGACTTTAGCGCCTCTGACTGTTGCGAAGTCCACCCAGAATGCCGATGCCCGCCGCCAGCAGCAGCATTGCCCAAATGGCGTAATTGGGTAGCGTCGTCAACACGCCAAGACCCTTCAGCACAATGAGTACTGCTGTCAGCACCAACATGACACCGACAATATAGAGAATGATGGAAACACCAACATTATTCGGGCTGCCACTCACAGACTCATCTCCTCAAACCGCTACGGCACCTAACCATTGTGGCACGTAGAGGGGAGGGGAAGTTTTGAGTTCTAAGTTTTGAGTTTTGAGTTGGCTCTAAAGTCCTTCACAGAGCCGTTTTTAATCGTGTCGTTTGCAACGTCTTGGCGAACGTCTTGAATTTCTTTCAGAAGTTGCTGACTCTGCTGCCGCCTCAATCGCTTTGTCAAAGTTTCTAGCAGCAATTGACGCTCTTCTAGCGATAAAGCTTCGGCAATGTCGATCGCTTGCTGAAGTCGAGAGGTTTGTAGGGCATCCGTCATAGCTTTAAACCAATTGAGTAAGGACGGTTACTTCAATCAGGGGGCGAATGTTAATGAAGCTAACGTACCTTATAAAGCGCTCTATAAGGGGACTTTTTACTATTAGAGGAATAATCAACGAATTTTTCGTCTGATGCTGCAACAATTATTCTAAAACGGTGTGGAGAAAATAATCCTGCTGTTGCAATCCCTCTAGGAGAAGCATTTTCGACTGTTAATCCTTTAGGAAGTTTAAAGAGAGTTTCAATACCGTTAACAGTTAGATCTATATCCTGTGTCAGGATTCCTAACTTATACTCAGGTTGGATTGCCAGATCTAAGATAGTTAATATGTTAAACACCACAGAAAAAAGTATAAGCAGAGCAAGAATTGATTTCCAAATCTTTTGTCTTAAATTCACTCTCATCTTTCACACTAGAACGTAATTCATTCAGTGAATAGTGTAGTCGATCAATGATTGCCCAGCAGGTGACGGTTAGCAAGTCTGATCGACCACTTCATACGTTGAATCCACAATAAAAAACCCAACACCACGATCGCGATGTTGGGCTTCTTGCTTTCAAGGCAATCGGCAAGAGTCAGACTGCCAAGAGCCAACTATGGATTGGCGTAGAAATCGTTGCTGACCACCAGCCGGAGATCGGCGGAGGGATCAATCACGATCAGGTTGGGTGTGGCTTGCGTTTGGGGTGCAGGTTGCCCACCTGTGACACTTGACAGAATGTTACCCAGATCAAGCCTTTGTCCCAGGATAGTTGAAAGGACAGCGCTAGTTGCCGCAGAGGTTGCCGCATCTTTGAGCGTGCCGGGGTTGGTATTTTGGGTCACGGGTTGCCCGCTGACGACCTGCGATCGCGCACTGAAGGGATACGACTGATTGCCGATCGACACCCGTTGAGCGATAAACTGCGTGCCCAAGATTTGACCATTGCTGCTAACTGGAATCAGTTGACCCACAATGTCACTATCTCTAGGAACAACGACTTGACCCTGAGCATTTTTGAGATCCTCAGCCACTCGCAACGTCAGGTTGTTGATCGTCTCACCCGGAGTCACCACAATCTTTTGGGAGCCGAGATAACGGATGTTAACGGGTGTTCCCTGGGGCACCAGATAACGAGGATTCAAGGCAGTTGAGGTCGGTGCGGGGGTAGGGTTGCTGCCTGTGGTGCCAGTCGTTGGTGCAGTGCCGCTCAAGCGGGCAATGTAGTTGTTTGCACCTTCACTTGTGGCGATCGGTGGCAGTTTGCCTTGATTGACCAACGTTTGGTAGATGTAGGCTGCAACATCCGCACGAGTCGCGGTTTCATTGGGGTTAAGAAAGCTGACGTTGGGGTAATTGACCACCACATTCCGCTCTGCCGCTGCTGCAACACCACTTTTCGCATAGTCAGGGATGGTGCCACTATCTCTAAAGGTCGCTAGCGTGGTATCAGCCGCACGGGTAGGCGTGAAGTTCAAACCGCTAGAGAGAGCCACTAAAACCTGTACTTTCGGGATTTGCTGTTCGGGTTTGAACGCACCATCGGGATAGCCGCTCATAAAGCCTGTTTCATACGCTTTGCCGATCGCGGGTGCTGCCCAGTAAGCGCTGGGAACATCAGCAAAGCCACGCGAGACGCGCACTGCACTGTTGCTGAACGCATTTCTGACGATCGCCGCAAATTGAGCGCGGGTTACAGGCGCATCGGGCTTGAACGTACGATCGGGAAAGCCTGCAATAATCTGCCGCTCTGCCAAGGTTTCGATGAAGGGGCGCGCCCAGTGAGAGCTGGTATCTGTAAAATTGGCGGCGGAGGCTGGAGCCGAAACGATAAAAGGTGCAATGGCACTTGAGGTCACACCCAATGCCAACAGTACTGCACCTGTTGAAGACCAAGGACGAACACTAGACATAAAAAAACTCCGTAAACGCTTGAGCGATACTGACGAATTACACGTATTGAGCGATAGCAAAAAATCGTTTTCCTTGTGAGCTATGTCTACACGCTCAATAAGGGTTGGTGATGCAACCGTGGTTTGCGTGTAACCTGATGACCCGGTTTCAATGACAAAGCCATTGATCACTTAGTTTCTCCTGACCCTAAAAACTATGACTTTGTTCCCAGGACTTCTATATTAGGGTGGCTGGCTGGTTCTGAAATACCCCAAAAGTAAGGAGAAAGCAACACTGACTCTTCACTTAAGGCTGACGATCGAGCTTTTCACTCAGACTTTGCTATTTAGATCTCGGACGATCGAGCTTAGAACTCCACTCACCGAGCTTTTTACTCAAACGATCGCACTTTTTACTCAGAAGTTGCTGTTCAGAACTCGGACGATCGAGCTTTTTACTCAAATCACCAAGCTTTTTACTCGAACGATCGAGCTTTGAACTAGAATCATCGAGCTTTTTACTCAAACGATCGAGCTTTTTACTCGGACTTTGCTGTTCAAAACTCAGACGATCGAGCTTTGAACTAGAACAGTGTGGCATAGGGTGCCCAAAAACTAAGTTTCTGGCGATCATCTTGAGTATCAAACTATACATTTGGCTCAGAAATCCGATTTCTGAGTTAGTTTTGTTGAGAAACCCAGTTTCTCTCAGCTTGCCTCTCCGAAGGGATTGTTTGCTTCATTTACCTCGCCCGATTCCTTTAGCTTCTGCCAGATGATTCGACGCATTGCCTCACGGTCTTCGGGGGTATTAGGAGGCGGATAGAGGATCGGGTTGGGATTGGCGGCTCTTCGGCGATCAACCAGCGCATAAAACGCCTCATCATCCTCTCGATGCTCAAGGACGTAAGTCCGTAGCTCCTTCATACTCATGCTCTGAAAGTCTGGTTTCATAGCGAATAATCCCATTTCCCATCGGGTCTAATCTCGATTTCTGTCTCTTCACCTGCCAGCACAAACAGGTTGCCCGTCCGTTTATCTAACCTGACCAAAGAAACTGGAATGTAGAATCTGGTTAGATCCTGGCATAGTTGAGTACACGCTTTGCACTGCTCGATCGTCACCACCGTAACCACCCCTCACCCAACCTCTAGTCTCTGTTCCGTTTTCTATGCTACACCTGTAGCAAAATCTTTCCCATTCCACTACTCTAGTCCCCCTTCATGAAAGCCGCGAAGTCGAAAAAAGCACAGTCTTTGGGCGATCGCGCGATCTCTAAAGTAGGCTAGGCATAGCAATCGCAGGAATAAAAGTCCCCATGACTGGAGCCGAGCCGTTTATCTTTGGTGCGTTGAAAGGCTTTCTGGCAAGTAAAGCGGTTGAAAAAGCGCAGGAAAGCCTTGCTAGTGAGATCACTAAATCTGCCTGGAGTAGCTCGGCAGCACAGGTGAAGCCGGGGACGTTTACGGATCAACTCAAGCAGCAAATTTTTAACGCATCGGGGCAATACATCACCAGCTACGCCGATCGTCATGGCATCCTCAAAGTGCTGGGCATGACTGAGCCAGTGTGGATTGAAGACATCTATACCAGAGTGCAGTTTTTGGGCAGTGACGGCATTCGCCAGTATCTCTCGCTGGAAAACCTGGAGCAGGCATATCGAGAAACCCAGCAGCGACGCTTTCAGGCTGAGAAATGCGAGAAGCGTGATGGCTTGGCGGTGGCAAATCAGCAGCAATATCTCATGGTTTTGGGGCAACCGGGGGCAGGGAAGTCTACCTTTTTACGACGCATTGGACTAGAAGCGCTGAAGCGGGAAGATTCGGGCTATCAACACAACTGCATCCCTGTGTTTCTGGAACTCAAACGGTTTAATACGGGAAATGTAGACATTGAGCAGGCGATCGCGCGGGAATTCACGACCTGCAATTTTCCCGACCCGGCACGATCGACAACGCGCTTGCTGGAAGATGGCAAACTGCTGCTTTTGCTGGATGGGCTGGATGAAGTGCCAACGCAACAGATGGATCAGGCAATCACACAGATTCAAGATTTTTGCGATCGCTACAGCCAAAATCGGTTTATTGCTTCCTGTCGTACCGCTGCTTACCGCAGTTACTTTCGTCAGTTTCGCGATGTCATCATGGCAGACTTTGGCGAGGAGCAGATCCAGCAGTTTATGACCAACTGGTTTCGCTCGAAGGACGATCGAGAGCTTGAGACGGCTCAAAAATGCTGGAACTTACTGCAACAGCCGGAATATGCTGCCACTCGTGAACTGGCGCAAACACCACTGCTGCTCACCTTTCTCTGTCTGGTCTTTGATGATGCCCAAACCTTCCCTCAGCAACGGGCAATCCTCTACAAAGATGCGCTGGATGTGCTGCTCAAACGCTGGGCAGCCGAGAAACGCATTCAGCGCGACCCCATCTATCAAGACCTGACGCTGCCCTTAGAAGAAATGATGCTGGCAGAAATTGCCTACACTGGGTTTGCAGCCGACCGCCTCTTCTTTGCCAAACGCGATGTCGTTGAGCAAATTTGCGCTGTTTTGGTCAGCAACCTGAATGCCCCCCAACATTTAGACGGTGATGCTGTTTTAGACGCGATCCAAATCCAGCAGGGCATTCTGGTCGAACGCGCCCGCAACGTCCTGTCCTTTTCTCACCTCACGCTCCAGGAATATCTCCCCGCACAACACATTGCCGACCATAACCTCATCGAGCCATTAGTCACCAGCCATCTGTGTGATCAGCGTTGGCGCGAAGTTTTCTTGCTCGTCGCCGGATTGATGCGCGGTGGAGCCGATGAACTGCTGTTGCAGATGGAGACCGCGGCACAGTCATTCATCAACACCAACACCCTTAAAAACCTGTTGCGCTGGACTGAGCAAGCGACAGACGGTTCAGAGGGAGAGTTTAAACCGGCGGCGAAGCGATCGACAGCCCTCTTCCTCTTCCTCTTCCTCTTCAACGACCTCTTCCTCTTCCACAACCTCGGCTATGACCACGCCCTCATCGGTGCCTTCGACCGTGCCCTTGAACAGACCTGTATCTTCACCACTACCCTCGACCACGCTCTCGCCCTTCCCCTCACACAGTTCCGTGTCCTTGCCCTTGCCTTATTCCGCGCCCTCACCGATGCTTTCGCCCGCACCCTCGCCCGTGCCCTCGCCTGCACGGAAGAATTTGAAAAAACAAAAATCTTTAAAGCGGTGAACTTTGCAGCACTCATTGCCGAACTAAAAGCGCTACGAGCCAACGCTCCGGAGGATCAGCAACCGTTTGAAGTATGTCAAGCCTTTGCCAAAAAGATTTGGCAGACTTGGTACACCGCGCTCCAAATCGACTCGGACTGGGTGAATCTATCCGATGCAGAAGCCAACGCCCTCAACGACTACCTCTACGCCAACGAACTCATCGTGCGGTGCAAAGAAGCGGCGGTACGGGTATCACCGCAGGTGTGGGCGGGCATTGAGGAGAGAATGTTGACGGTGAGGGAGGAGGAGTGAGGGTAAAAGGTAGAAGGTAAAAGGTAAAAGTGTTTGAAAGGGATTTTCTGTGAAGTTGCCAAGTCGCGAGTTTGCTGTCATTGAACCGGAAAATCTGACAGATTACTTGCTTAACCTCAACCATCGTCGTGGTGGCACTAAAGCTCGCTTACTAACACGGTTTGGTTACAGTGCTACTGCATGGCAGCGGTTAGAGTCTGATATTCGGCAGTATCACTTGGGCACTGATGTTGAGATGGTTCGCGAAACGCCTTATGGTCGTCGCTATCAAATCTTTGCCGCCTTGCAAACTCCTACAAATGAATCGCTGCTTGTGAGAACTGTTTGGCAAGTTGACAACGGACAAACCTTTCCTCGTTTGATTACACTGGTTCCAGACTAGAACGGAGGCAGCATGGACTTTCAACTCTATACAGATGTCGTACTCCAAGCCGATATACCCGAAGAAAGCCTCCGAGCAGGCGATATTGGCACGATCGTCGATCGCCACGATGTCACAGGACTTGAGCCAGGTTACAGCGTTGAGTTTTTCGATATGCTTGGTCAAACCGTAGCAGTAGCGACGCTCCCCGGTCGCTTACTTCGCGCTCCAGTCCACAGCGATCGACCGACTGTGCGATCAGAAGCTCTATCAGCATAAGCAAGCTCTTTAACATGAAGGATCACCATATCAACATTTTCTATAGTGAAGAAGATGAAGGCTACATCGCCGACATTCCCGATTTGAAATACTGCTCCGCCTTTGGTGAGACCGTAGAAGCGGCAGTTCACGAAGTCCTTCGAGCAAAAGCGGCTTAGCTGGAAACAGCAAACGCAGAAGGCAACCCTGTGCCGCCGCCCAAATATCGCCCTGCTATTTACCAGATCGCGTCATAAATAGAGATATGAAGTGAAGGACTAGACGGTCGGTTAGAAGTGAGTGATTAGCGGGAGCAAGACCATGACGGAAAAAGAGCAATTGCTACGAGAAATCGAACAGGCTCCAGATTTTTTGGTTTCGGAGGTGCTGAATTTTCTGCGATCGACCAGGACAAAACTTGACCAACCCGCGATCGCCGCCAGCAACCAAATCACAGGACTTTTTGCTGACGAGCCGGAATTGATGGACCAGGTCATGCAGTCGATCGAGCATGATCGCGAAGACGATCGACGGGCTGTGCGATCGCTGACATAACGAACGATCGCTCTATGGCACAATCAGCACCGGGCATGGCGACAGGTTGATCACGCGATTGGTCACGCTATCTGATACGCCTTCGTCGGTAAGCCCCAAGCCACGGCAGCCCATCACGATTAAGTCGGCAGCAACTTCGTCTGCCACATCGCAGATCGTGAAAGCAGGTTTGCCTTCACGCTCGATCGCCTCCGCTTCAATGCCTTGCTGCGAAAAGAGAGCCTTCGCAGTGGTTAAAAGCTGAGCGATCGCCTCCGGTGACGACATTGCATCGGTGGTGCCATCCTCGGCAGGTGGCTCGACAACAGAGAGCAAAATCAAGCGGCTGTTGTGCGTTTTTACCACTCCAGCTACCGTCTCAGCGGCTTGCTGAGATTCTCGACTACGGTCAATGGGAAAAAGTACAGTCTTAAACATGGTATGCCTTACCGAAGGTACGTCCTTCGGTACAATAGGTAAAAAGACTCATTTAGGAGGTTCTTCCGTGTCCAAAAAGACCTTAGCCAGTTTATCATCCTCTGCTTTGTCCGGTAAGCGCGTCCTTGTACGGGTAGATTTTAATGTTCCTCTAGACGAGCAGGGCAACATTACAGACGATACGCGCATTCGTGCCGCGTTGCCCACCATTCAATCCCTGACCGAAAAAGGCGCGAAGGTCATTCTGGCAAGCCATTTTGGTCGTCCCAAAGGTGACGATTACGCCGCTCGTGTCACCGATAAGTTTCGCCTGACACCCGTTGCGGCGCGGCTATCCGAGCTATTGGGTAAACCTGTGGTTAAAACGGATGACTGCATTGGTGACGCTGTTGCCGCTAAAGTGGCAGGGTTGAACGATGGCGACGTGTTGCTGCTAGAAAACGTTCGCTTCCATCCCGGTGAAGAAAAGAACGATCCTGAGTTTGCCAAGCAACTGGCTTCTGTGGCTGACCTGTACGTGAACGATGCGTTTGGCACTGCCCACCGCGCCCATGCTTCGACCGAAGGCGTAACGCATTACCTGAAGCCGTCGGTGGCTGGGTTGTTGATTGAAAAAGAACTGCAATTTTTGCAAGAGGCGATCGAGCATCCCCAGCGTCCGTTAGCGGCGATCGTCGGTGGCTCCAAGGTATCCAGCAAAATTACCGTCATCGAAACGTTGTTGGACAAAGTAGACAAGCTGCTGATCGGCGGTGGCATGATCTTCACCTTCTACAAAGCACGCGGTCTCAGCGTTGGCAAATCGTTGGTCGAAGAAGACAAGCTGGAACTGGCAAAAGCGCTGGAAGCTAAAGCCAAAGAGAAAGGCGTTGATCTGCTCCTGCCCACTGATGTGGTCGTGGCTGACAACTTTTCTGCCGATGCTAATGCCCAAACCGTCAGCGTCGAAAACATTCCCGATGGCTGGATGGGTTTAGACATTGGACCCGACTCAGTGAAAGTGTTTCAGGACGCACTTTCGACCTGCAAATCGGTGATCTGGAGTGGTCCCATGGGCGTGTTTGAGTTTGACAAGTTTGCAGTGGGCACAGAGGCGATCGCTCGTACCCTGGCAGACCTGACCAAAACAGGCACCACGACCATCATTGGTGGTGGCGACTCGGTAGCAGCCGTCGAAAAAGTCGGTGTTGCCGAGCAAATGAGCCACATTTCCACAGGCGGTGGTGCCAGTCTGGAACTGCTCGAAGGCAAAGAACTGCCCGGTATTGCAGCGCTGGATGATGCGTAACGCGAGCGGTTAGATCGTAGGGACGTTACAGGTAATGTCCCTACGATCTAACAGAACTCTGCCTTGAAGCAGACTAAACGGATGCAATGAGGTGCCTTCTGGTAGAGAAGCCTTCTACTAAAGCAAGCTACTCTTACCTGTGAATCCTCTAGCGCACTTACTAAGAAGCTCTTTTACAGTAATTGCGCTCCCTAGCTTTGTTGACTTCAAACCACTACTCAGAAGGTAAACACGCATGGCAACGACTTACAAAATCCGGTTAATAAATGAAGCCGAGGGCGTTGACCAGACTGTAAACGTGCCAGACGATGCATACATCCTTGAAACGGCTGAGAACGAGGGCATGGATCTGCCGTTCTCCTGTCGTCAAGGAGTTTGCTCTACCTGCACTGGAAAGCTGGTGGAAGGCACCGTTGACCAATCAGAGCAGACCTACCTGGATGATGATAAGGCTGCCGCTGGCTACGTGTTGATCTGCGTGTCTCACCCTACGTCTGACTGCACGATCGCCACTCATAAAGAAGAGGAAGTCGCCTAGAGTGTGGGCAAGACTCACAGTTCGATCGCTGCTTCCATCCTTAAATAGCAAGCGATGGGAGAGGTGTCAGTCATTGCCCAAACGCAAACGCCTGGATCTAAACTGCAACAGCTTCGCTCGCTGCAAAGAACTTCACTAGATTTTGAGGCTGCATAAATTCGACGTACCTAGCAGCCATTTGCGGTGGCAGCAGCTCTAGCATGACTTTGTTTTCGACCCAAAACTCCAGCACATCAAAAAAGCCATCGCGATCGCAACGAACCATCCGCCAGCCTTCTCTTACTGCAATGCGCTCGATTTGTTCCTGGCTGGCAGGTACTGAGATAGCAACGTGCGTTGCCGTAAACGGTGAGGCAAACGCATTGCTAGAAAATGTGGCTTGTCCACAGCCAAGACCCGGCATAATTTCTGTTTCAGTCGGATAGACCTCGATCATAGTGCCGTGGTCGTCCAGGGCGATCGCCATAAAGCTACCAGGATGGGGCGGAAAAGGGGCACACTCGCCACCAAAAATCTCTGCCAAAACTTGAGCGACACGACCAGGGTTTTCGGCAGTCATAGAGAAGTGGTGCAGCATAAAAGTCTCCTTACAGAATGAAAGTGTGAAGTGGGCTACTTTTTATGACTCTGCTTGAGCGGCTCGGTTTACGGAAAGGAGCGCCGCCTAGCTGCCAAATTCGCCCGATCGTAGGAGGTTGCCTCACCCGACTAGACGACCCCTACACAAAAAATCGTTTCTCTGAGATAGTGGTTAGTGTGAGAGGCAGGTTTAAGTAATTCATGCTCGGCTTCGCGACAGTTTGAGGGTAAAACTCGCTCCTACAGACATTTGCTATGCTCGCAATTCAACGCGGTATCACATTTCACGATGACGCGATTGACACTGAAAGCCATGTTTTGTCAAGCACTGGGAGAATGGTTTGAAGCGGCTCCAACATCAACCCAAATGATCTTTATCTCTGTCACCTTCAAATGACAAACTGCTGGCAAGGTAAAATACGGTAGAACATTTGCTTGATGTCTCAACCTGCTGCTTTGAGAAATTCGTCTGCCCAGGCTACCCTTCCTGAACTGTCTCAACCCGATCGCGCGACTTCCGTTGCGATCGCACGATCGGTCGCAACAATGCGATCGTTGGCTGCAACGCGATCAGTCGCAACACTGCGATCGGTGCCAGTGCGACCCGTGTGTCCACCCGCGCGATCGCGAGACTCGGCAACGCTGATCCTGCTGGTTCAGGCTGGGTGGGTCGGAGTCGCACTCCTCGTCGTTGCTTGTCTGCCCGCATGGAAAGCTGAGTTTGACCAGCGAGTGCAGCGAACGATCAGCACAACCGCAACCGCGCCCAAGCAACAGCCAGTCCCCACTAGCACCTGGTCTGGCAATTCATCTGCTAACCAACAGTGGCTCTTTGCGGGTGGCTCCGATTCGCTGGTGGCACGTACCGTTGGTCATGCCGAAGGCACCCGCACCCCAGACGGCAGAAAAACACGCGCCTACTATGGGCACACCGATCCAGGAAACGGAGTCTGGAACTTGGGCAGCTTTTCCTTTCAGCATTGTCGAGAGGTTCGCTATAACTGCTCAACCCCCGAACAGGCAGACGAGCACCAGTTGCAGCGCTTACAGTTGCAGTATGCCGCCTTGCACCGACGTGCCGTTGCTGCCAAACTCTCGCTGACCCTGCCAGAAACACTCAACGGCATCGATCTAGCAAACCAGGCACCACTCGCAGCATTGGACGATCAGGGCTATATCGATCGCCTGGTGCAAGCAAAGCAAAAAGGTTTGGGTGGACAGGAAGCCATTCTGGAGGCTCGCGTGTGGAGCTACTGGCATCCTCAAAAAAATCGCTGGGATGCCTCTGGTCTGGGCAACACCGAAAGCAATATTCGCCACGATCAAAAGCGGCGCTTGCTGGCGATCGCCCGTGCCATGACGATCGCGCAACAGCAGCAAGCAGGTTTGACGGACAGTCAACGTAGCCTCAACGTCCTGAAGTTGCAGCCAGAAACGGTGAACCCCTACGCCTTTGAGAGCCAGCGATCGGACTATCTCTGGTGGGATGCAGGCTACTGGGATGCCAAGCTGCACCAACAGCCACAACTTTCCCCTGGTGATGAACCTGCCTACGATGAGGGTTTTGCCAATGGCTCCCGTCCATAAGTGCTAAACCAATCACCTGTGTCAAAAGAGGGTCAAACCCCTTGATCCACTTCAGCCTTTTTACTTTAAACTTCTAAAGCATTATAAAAGCAGGTATAGCTGTTGCCAGTTCGATTAGGACATAGACTAGGAGCAGTAGTAGCGCCCCTCTTCTATGGCTATGGCAAAACCGTACAGTTACGACTTCCGTCAGAAAGTCATGCAAGCGATTGAACTTGATGGTCTCAAGAAA